>NZ_JBHXAY010000023.1:0-79088 GCF_042728775.1 Nocardia sp. NPDC060259 | reverse complement strand
GATGCTCTTTCAGTTGAAAGCTGACCCAGTCGGGAAGGCTCGCCTTCTCACTGAGCAGCGCGTGCAGCCACTCGAGCCGGTCTTCTTCGTGGATCGCGAACTGCGGCGTCGAAGCCGCTTGACCGTACAAATTCAGAATGACGGTATCGGTGGCCGCGGCCGGTCGCGCGTTTCGCGACTGTTCGTTGGTGGATTGATTGGGGGAGAATGAGATCTCTCGTACGCTTGGCCTACCCTGGTAGCGGACCGTGTTCACTGCCTTCGCGAGCACCCGGTCGGGCGTCGTGCTCACGAACAAGCGCAGGTCATCGATCGCAGCGAGGCTGCGAAGCGCATCACCGGGCTCGGGATCGACTTCCACGATGATGTCGTTGATGACGCGATACAACCGCTCGATCTCGTCTTGGCCGCGCTCGCGCACGAACGCCGCCACCGCCTCGTCCATGGTGGTCGGTCCGGGTGGCACAGCGAGGTTCCAGCGTCGAGCGAGGCGTTGGCCGATGAGCGTGGTGAACGTTTGATCGACATTGCCGATATCGACCCTGGTCACGTCGGGCCCCACGACCGGTACCAGGACCCGCTGCCGAGTATGCGCGAGAAGGTCGTCCCAGAAATCGTCGTTCATGCCCAAACACTCGATCCGGATTCCGCCAAGAACACCTGGCACGCCGGGGCGCAGCGCCGGCGTGAACAGCATCAGAACGTATCTAGCACCGAGTTCACAATAGGGTTTCGACGTAGTCGCGGCGTAGAGTAGCCGACTACTCGAAACTTCCCCGGGCACTATTCCCGCGCATTGCGGAACCTGCCCGGCATCGGCGGCGATGTTCCGTTCGTCCACCGAGGAACGGGCCGGCTCGGTCTGACGATCCCGCACCCGCAGGATTCGCCGCGTTGCACAGTGACCGGCATCATGGCCCGCAGTTGGGCGGCGGTGACGGTGGCGCGTCGTCGCCGGGCGCCAAGCGGACCGCGTCCAACGGCGCGATTCAGGAGCCGCGGCCGGTTTCCGGCGCGCACACCACCGAGTACGGCCAGCCCGGGATCATCTGGTGAGTGTTCTCGGCCCGGCCGTAGGTGTGACACAAGATCGGTTGCGGGCAGGTACGCGCTTCGGGCCGCAACCAGCACGTGATGTCCACTGCCAGCACCAGCCGTCCATCCGCCGCCCTGGGCAGCGGCACCCTCGTCAGCGCTCGCCGCCACCGGTCCACGATCGTTGAACGTTGGCTGGCGCACAGAGTGCCGCCATGACCGGATGCATCAGCTCACGCCCCACCCAACACGTGAACGCCTGGGCCACCCGAGTGACACTGGGGCGACGCCCCGTGCCGATACTGCTCGACGTAGCGAATCGAAGTTCGATCCGGTCGACCCGCGGCAGCAGGTGCTGCCGCCACGGCCTCCGATCTTCCCGCCAGGGCCTTGGCCCCCGGTCCGGCATCGGACCGCCACCGTCACTCTCTTCCAGCCCACCCGCGCCCGCCAGCGTTCCTCGCCCCGATGCGGAGTCGACGCCGCGACCGGGAAATATGGGTGACATCGCCATAGCAGGACTGAAATCCGTTCTGGCGGATCGGGGAATCATGAAGAAGTTCGATGACGCCAAGGCCCGTTCCACATCAACGCCGGCGGCGGAATCAGTCGACGTCTACAACTTCATCGGGAAATGACGGAAATGGCCGTTCGGTGCCCGCTCGACAGTACGCCTTCGGTGGTATCAGCGAACGATCAGACCGTCGAGTAATTCGCGTAGTGGACTACCCGCGTCATCATGGCCCCTGGCTACGACAATCAGAGCCTCGGACAGTGGCCAGATCGTTGTACCCGACGAAGCGAGGAGGCTTCCATGACCACCAGGCCCGTGCACAGCGCGTTCCGGGTTTCCTCGGGTTTTCGAACGCCACAGCGGCCGGATCATGACGGCATCGATCTCGCCGCACCGGCCGGCACTCCGATCTTCGCACCGGTGGACGGTGTGGTCGTCGAGGGTGCGGAACGCCCGCCGGGGTCGGTGTCGGGATTCGGAAACTGGGTGTGGCTGGATGCACAGGACAACCGGGGTGTGGATCTGATCTTCGGGCATATGGGTCATGCTTCAATCCTGGTGAAGCGGGGCGATCGGGTCCGGGAGGGCGAACAGATCGCGAGCGTGGGGTCGGAGGGCCAATCCACCGGTCCTCATTTGCATTTCGAGGTGTGGGGCCCGCCCGGGCGCGTCGGCGGTGAATCGAGGAATCCGCAGGATTTCCTCCAGGGTGCGGTCGACCCCGGCATGCAGCCCGGCCCCGGCACGGACGGGTCCGGCCCGGAGGCATTTCCGCTGCCGCGCGGGTTCTTCTACGGGCCGCTGGAGGGCCCCGCCTCGTCGATCTCCGGGCGTCACGGCAGCGAACGGCCTGAGTGGATCGCGGGCTTGAAGCGCTGGCAGCAGGCGCGGGGCCTGCCGCAGACCGGTGTTTACGACCAGGCCACCGCCGACGCGGCGCGTACGGTTCAGTTCGCGAACGGGTTGACCCCCGATGGACTGATCGGCCCGGCGACATGGCGCGCGGGATTCACCAGCGCCTCGCTCGGGGAGCGACCATCGAGGATGCAGCTGGTCGACCACGCTGCGGCGCGCCCCGGGGCTCAGGCAGTGAAGGCCGACGGATACCACGGGGCTGTTCGCTACCTGGTGGACTCACCTGAACGCGGCCTGATCAACAAGAAACTCACTCCCGAGGAAGCCGCAGGGTATCTCGACCTGAAGATGCCCCTTGTCAGCAACTGGCAGAAGGGAAAGAACGCCACCGCCGATTGGCGCCGCGGGTTCGACGGCGGTGTCGCCGACGCCGAGGCCGCCGACGCGTGGCACCGGCACTGCGGCGGCCCGGCCGAGGCGCCGATCTTCTTCTCCATCGACGACGATCTGTCGCTGTCGGAGTGGAACAGCATGGCAACCCATTATCTGCGCGGCGCTGCGTCGGTGCTGGGCAAGGAACGCGTCGGCGCGTATTGCAAGTATCTGGCGTGCGATTGGGCGGTCGAGGACGACGTCGTCGGCATGTGCCGCGACGGCAGCGGAAAACGCTTCCTCTGGCAACCCAACACTTGGCTGGGCGGTCGGCCGCTGGGCACGATCTCCGAGCACGCCTGCTTGTTCCAGCGGCTCATTCACCCGCGCGACAACGTCAAGGTCTCTGGGATCAACGTCGACGTCAACGACACCCTCACCGCCGACTTCGGGCAATGGCAATACGCCGCCCAACCCGTTACCCCAGACCCGGTCGTCGTTCCCGGCTCGATTTCGGTGCGGGAACCCGACGGCTACGACATCGCCTGGCACGCCGGGCCGGGCTCCCGTTCGGGGCATGGCCCGTACAAGCGGATCTACTTGCACACCACCGAGAACCAGGACTGGATCAGCCGCGCCGAAATCGTTGCCGACGGTCAAGCGGCCAGACGGGACGGGTCGTATCACTACATCGTCGACGACAATCACATCATCCAAACAGTCTCCACGAAGAACGCCTCTTGGAGCGTTCCGGTGCGCGGCGTGAACGACGAGAACCAGGTATCGGTGCATATCGCCCTCGTCGGGACCTCCGGCGCGATTCCACGGTGGACCACCAGTCCAAGCCCCAATGTCGAATCGAACCCGAAGAAGCGCTCCGTGTGGCTCGAGCACGACAAGATGCTCGACATGGTGGCCTTCACCATCGCCAAAGTATCCAAGGAACACCACATCCCGATCGAGCGGGTCGACATCGCCGGTGTCGGAAACGACATGCATGGCGTCTCCAGCCACAACAATTACACCTACGGCTCGGTGAAACTGAGGGGCTTCAAGGACGGCTCCCACTGGGACGTCCCCGACACCTTTCCCTACGATATCGTCCTCGCCGCGGCAAAGCAGTACGCGGCCATCCCCGACGACCCCGACCGTTTCCCACTACCGAACGGGCACTACTGGGGTCCCCTGTCCGGGCCGCAGGAGTCGTGGTCGAACAGGTTCGGCAACGAGCCGCAAGCATCGAAGGACGGCTTGCGGCGCTGGCAGGCCGCCCTCGGAATCGCACCGACCAGCGTGTACGACGACGCCACCCGCGACGCTGCGACCGCGATGCAGAAGGCCAAGGGCTGGCCGGTCACCGGCCACGTCTACGCCGGCGAGTGGTATGGCGTCATCAAGGACGGCTGGCGGTTGACTGTCCCTGCTGCCGTCCCCACCGGCGCACGCAAGATCACCAACGCGACAGGGCCTGGTCACACCGACCAGTTCGGTATGGCCGCAACCGATCTCGGGGTGATGACCCGCACACCCTCTGGCCGGATTCTCGCCGTCTTCGGCGACACCTTCCGCGACCCGATGGTCGGCAGTGACGACTGGCGCGCGCCGGTCGCGTTGTACTCGGACACAACGAATTTGGACAGCGGAATCGTGTGGCACCAAGCCGCGGGACCGGATCCGAACTACGCCCAGCAACTGTGGCCCTACGACCATGTGGGAGGCACGACGGCGCTGCCCTCCGACATCATCACCATCGGCCAGGACATCTACCTGCACGTGATGATCAATCAGGGCCTCGGCAACGTGGTACGCACCGAGATCTGGACGTCGAGCGACAACGGAAAGTCCTGGCGGCCCACCGGTGCCCAGTTCGACGCCGGCCTGCACAACGGGTTCGCGCAGCTGTGGACCTGGGAACGCGACGACGACGGGTGGGTGTACGTCTTCTCCACCGGATTCCAACGCGACAAGGGGGTCATCCTGCGCCGTGTCCGCCAGGACAGGATCACCGACCCCGGCGCCTACATCGGCTGGGGTTGGCGCGACGGCAGCTGGAACTGGGGTAACCCGCCGACACCGGTACTCGAAAGCCAGCCCTCCGCGGAAAAGTTCGGCGAGATGTGCCTACGCAAGATCCAGAACAAATGGGTTCTGGTCAACTTCGACGCCTCCACCACCGGTGGCTACGACATCGACCTGCGCCTGCTCGACACTCCCACCGACAACCTCTACCTGGTATCGAAGACGACCCCCATTCGCGGGTCGGCATGGGGAGAAGAGGGCAATGACAGGGTCGCGCAACTGTACGGCCCGTGCATCATCCCCGGATCCACCCTCGATGCCGGCGTACACCTGCTGGTGTCGCAATGGAAGACCGCCGACGGATGGCCTTACCGTGCAATGCACTTCAAGATTCCTGTCCCATAGATTTCCCGTCCGCTGAACTTTTCGGGATTGCCTGCCCAGGAGCTGAAACGGATTCTTGCCGATATAGGAGCTACGCAATGGACACGCAAACGCTAGCTAGGGCCATGGGCAACGGCCTGCCGATGACCGAGTACGAAAGGCTCGTAAGGCCGTTCAACGAGGCGCTCGCCGCCGCCGATTGCAACACCGTCGAGCGGGCGGCGATGTGGTGCGCGCAGGTCGGCCACGAGTCCGGCGGGCTGCGGCACATGGAGGAGATCGCCGACGGCCACGCCTACGAGGGGCGGCTGGACCTGGGGAACACCCAGCCTGGCGACGGGCGCCGGTTCAAAGGCCGCGGGCCTATCCAGCTCACCGGCAGAGGCCATTACCGGCGGTTCGGCGAGTGGGCCCAACGCAAGGGCCACGCCCCGGCCGCTGACCAGTTCACGGCGAACCCCGCGCTGGTCGGCGAGCCGAGGTGGGGGTTCCTGGCGGCGACGTACTACTGGACGGTGGAACGGCCCCAGCTCAACGCACTCTCCGAAGCGCGCGACATCGAAGGCGCGACAAGAGCGGTCAACGGCGGCCTCACAGGCCTGGCAGACCGTACCGACCGCTGGAACCGCTGCCTCCTCCTCGGGTCGGCCCTGCTGCCCGCCGGCAGCGAGATTGAGAAACGCCTTCCGTACCCACGCACCCAAGTCATCCAGGACACCGAATTCAACTGCGGCCCGGCATCGTCCCAGACGGTGATCCTCGCCCGCACCGGGGACTTGATCCTCGAGAGCGTCCTTGGGTCGGAGATGGGCACCGACCAAGAAGGAACGGACCATATCGGCCTGATCGCGCCCGTTCTCAACAGGTACCTTCCCGGGGCGGACTACCGAGTTTCGCAGATGCCGAACGACCCGGCGCTCCCCCAGCAGGCCCAGAAGCTGTGGGACAACGTCAAGCACAGCATCGACAGCGGCTACGGCGTCGTGGCCAACATCGTCGCCCCACCGGGCAACTACCCCCGCGGCGTCCGCGGGTCTACAAGCCCTCAGTATCGCGGCGGGACCGTCTTCCACTACATCGCGATCATGGGGTATGCCGATGGCGGCGGCCCCCGCGCGTTCTGGGTCGCCGACTCGGGTTTCGAACCCTACGGCTACTGGTGCTCGTTCGAGCAGATGGCCACCCTGATCCCGCCCAAAGGCTACGCGGCCGCAGCAGGCAGCCCCCCGCCCGAGCTGGACGCGTTCCCGCTGCCGGCCGGCTACTACTACGGGCCGTTCGAGGGCCCGCGGGAGTCGATCTCCGGCCGTGCGGGAGAACCAGCCGCATGGATCGAGGGGCTGCGCCGCTGGCAACTGAAGGCGGGCGTGGCCGTCGACGGGGCATACGGGGAGCAGACCAGGCTCCGCGCCATCGAGTACCAGCAGGCCGCGGGACTGCGCCCCCACGGGCACATCGGCCCGATCACATGGGAACTGGCTTTCAAAGATCCCTACGGCGTGAAAATAGGCACACCCGATATCTGGCACCAGCTCCTCGGCACCGACGGCAGTGGCTTGCCGCAGATCGGCGGGCGCACGCTCGTCGACGCCGTCGCCACCATCGGCCAGCACCTGGGTATCGCCGGGTTCGCGCCGCCTCCCGCGCACAACGACGTCCTCCAACGCACCGACATCGACGAGCGCCTCTCCGACATCTGGATCCAGCTCGTCGGCAACGAGGGCAGAGGCTGGCCGCAAATCGGCGGACGCACGCTCGTCGACGCCGTCGCCACCATCGGCCAGCACCTAGGCATCGACGGGTTCGCGCCGCCTCCCGCGCACAACGACGTCCCCCAACGCACCAACACCAACGACCGCGTCCTCGACATCTGGATCCAGTTCCTCGGCTTCGACGGAAGAGGCTGGCCACAGATCGGCGGACGCACGCTCGTCGACGCCGTCGCCACCATCGGCCAGCACCTGGGTATCGCCGGGTTCGCGCCGCCTCCTGCGCACAACGACGTCCGCCAGCGCACCGAAATCGAAGAGCGCGTAACCGACATCTGGATCCAGCTCCTCGGCAACGACGGCAACGGCTGGCCGCAGATCGGCGGCCGTTCCCTGGTAGACGGGGTTGCGGAGGTCGGTCGCAAGCTCCAGATCCCCGGGTTCGGCCTATAGGCCGCCCGAGGGCCGCCGTGCGACGGCTTGCCGATCCGTCGGCACCCGCCCGCACCCGGGCTTTCGGCGAGCGACGGCCACCATCGAGGAGCAGCCATGAAGTCCGATGAATCTCTTCTTTCGAGGCATCTTTCGCAGCGCCTTGCGGAGCTTCCTCCGAAGCTTAGGCGTGATCGGGCTTTGTTCCTGACCGGGCTGGCGGTGGTTCTAGCGCCCGGATTTATCCTGGCGGTGTCCCTCTTCGGGCGCGCAAGCCCGAACGATCTCGTCGAGATTCAGCTCAATGATGCTGCGAAGAGCGATCTTCCGGTCGGGCTCAGGGATGCGATCTATGCCGATTTCGGCGTCATTGTCGGCTATACCGTTGTCCTTGCCGCGGCATCGCTCACCGCCTGGTTCCTGGCTTGGACGGCGTCTGGCAAGCGTCTGGCGGCCTTCGGTGTCGCAGCCACGATCATCGCGGCGCTCGCGGATGCGGCTGAGAACACGCTGCTGCTGATCGCACTGCCGGACACAGGCTCATCGTCGGTCTGGCGCATCAGCGCCGCGGTGGCCGCCACCGTGAAATTCTGCGCGCTTGTTCCCGCGATTGTGGTCGCGGTGTGGGGAATCGGGACGGCGATCACGCGTTGGGTGCAGTGGTCGTCCGTCAGGACTCCCGACCAGTGGGAGCCGGTAGTCGAAACCGGGCCGCGCCAAGAAGATCAGCCTCGAGAGGATCATCAGCGGAGCTGGCGAAAGGGGTACCGCCGACAGCCGTGCGCCGTCAGGCCGATGCGATGCGTGGTCCCCAGTAGTTGAGGTGAGCTGCCGAGTGGGCGAGTGCGGTGCGGTCGGGAATGATGTCCCAGATTCCGTATTTGTCGTGGGGGAAGTCGCGCAGGAAGTTGTTGAGGTCCACCGCGGTGGCGAACAGGCGGGCGGGGTCGATCGGTCCCAGCATTCCTGAGTTCGCCCAGTCGACAATGTGTTCGGCGATCCCGGTGATCATGGCGACCGGGTCGGTGAGGGTGAATTCGGTGGCGATGTCGTAGGCCTGTTTCAAGTAGGTGCCCGCGATGTTGGCGTTGCCGTAGATGTCGCCGGGCAGGCAGTAGTCGAACCAGTCGATGGGGTGGGTTTCGGTGATGTTGTCGCCCGAGATGCCTTGGTAGGCGAGGGAATTGCCGAGATGGAAGGTGCGGCCCAACCCGCGATGCGGTGAGGCGAGGGCGTGTACCCAGTGGCAGTCTCCGCGTCGGCCCTGCAGTGAACCGGACACGATGTCGCGACCGACCAGCGAGACCACTGCCCCGCCCTGGCTGTAGCCGAGCAGGCCGAACGACCCGTCGTGCGCGTTGATCAATCTGGTCAGTTCGGCGATGCCCATGTCGCGGGAGGCGCGGTAGGACGGTCGGCCCAGAGCGTCGAGCAGGGCGTCGCCGCCGCCGGGGACGGGTCCGAAACTGGCGGGATAGTTCACGTATTCGATGTCGAACCATTGCGGGTCGAGGGCGTTGGTGATGCCGGTCAGCATGCCGATGGGGTCCGACGGGCTGATTCCGCCCGGGTTGGCGTTGGCGGCGGCGACGGCTTCCCACGTGCCGGGCACGCAGAACAGTGTGTGCTTGGCGAAGGTCAGGTCGGGGATGATCAGGGTCTGCCCGACGGTGATCGTGTTCGGGTCGGCGAGCTTGTTGGCGGCCGCGATCAGCGGAAACCGCGCGCGGTCGCCATAGAACCGCTCGGCCAGACCGGACAGTGTGTCGCCTGCGACCACTGTGTGGGTGGCGGTGAGCCCGGGAACGATGAGCACCTGACCGACCCTGATCACGTTCGGGTCGGCGATCCGGTTCGCGATCGCGATCACCGGATAGAGCGACGATTCGCCGTAGAAGCGGCCGGCCAGCGCCGACATGGTGTCACGTGCAGCAACCGTGTAGCGGATAGCCATGATCGACCTCTCGTCCTCGGGATCAGCATCGACGATTCCATTACCAGGCAAAACCGTCCCGAGTGGTGGAGTACTCGAAAATTGCGCCGATATCGACACCGTCGCGGCAGGACGGGCCGCGACGAGCAGCCGGGCCCTGCGGGGCGACAGCCGGGGCACGGCGATCGCCCGTGGGGTCTTCTCGGTTCACGGCTGCGAAGATGTCACAGGTGATCGCTTGGCTTGCATCCGAAACAACGCCAGCCGCAACAGGTTCGGGCGCTGCTGGGTGGACCTGCTGGTCCTGGCCACGCCGCTCGCCGCGGTCGTCGTTGCGATGATTAGCGGAATCTACACACGGATAGTCCGGCTGGCGGCGCGCCCCGAGGTAGTAGAACGGCTCCGGCCACAGGACCGGCAGTCTGCGGCACAAGGGCACCGGCCGAGAACGACCATCGAGCCTCTTCGCGTTGCCGCAAACCGCCGCCCGCAATATCGTTGTGTGCGGCCTCTCCGGCCACAGCGCGATGAGAACCTCGCGCCGATGAGCTCCTGTCCTGGCCGACCGTTCCCTACGTAACCGTCCACTCAACGCGACCACCAGTAGCCGCTGCCGACAGCAGCCGTCGGGTCGACGCCGCCGTCAATTCGATGTCGTCACGGTCGCCCGCGCTTCCCCTCGAACGTTGGGGCTCGTGACCGACCGTCGACATCCTGACCTCACGCGCCTCGCCAGCCGCCACCGACCGTCTCTCCAGATCAACTCACAAATTCTGACGACACACACCGTTCGCGACTGCCGTTGCCCCCAGGCCGTCGGCAGCGCAATCACGCAGTCACACCGAGCAGGAAAATCTGTGAGCACTACCAGCGTCATCTATCGGCACACATCTCTCTACAACCTCCTCATGCGCGGGCTCTACGGCCGCCACTACGGAGCCCGATTCGAAGCGATCGCCGCGTTGATCCCCGCCGGAGCCGAGGTCCTCGACTTATGCTGCGGCCCGGCTACTCTCTACACCCGGTACCTGCGAGGAAAGTCGGTCCGCTACACGGGTTTCGACATCAACGAACGCTTCATCTCCCGGCTCGTCTCGGCAGGCGGAAACGGCCTCGTCTGGAACCTCAGGGAAGACACCGCGCTCCCCCGCGCCGACTACGTCGTCATGCAGGCCAGCCTGTACCACTTCCTGCCCGAGCCCGAACCGATAGTCCGGCGAATGCTCGAGGCCGCCCGCAAGCAGGTGATCATCGCCGAACCGATCCGCAATCTCACCACCAGTTCCAACCGGACACTCGCGCGTTTGTCGGGCCGGTTCACCGACGCGGGCGAAGGCGCTCAGGCGCACCGATTCACTCGCGAAACCCTCGACCGGACACTCACGCACTATGCCACCCACGTCGCGTCGACCAGCCTCATCGCCGGCGGCCGCGAGCAACTGTGTGTGCTCACTCCGCACCCGCAGGCACACGTCACATCGGCCTTCTGACCGCCGCCCGCGAGCTCGCGACCGGCAGTCCGGAACGGACCGCTACACCGCAACGGCGCCGGTCGCGGCCCTGGAATCGCATATCCTGCCGAGTGCCGCCCGGCGCTGTATGGTCTGCTGCGTGACCGACAGAGCAGTACCGATCACGGCTGCTGACCCCACTGGCTCCCAATCCCGCGAAGACGAAGCCGGAGAACCGTTTTCCCGATCCGAGACGATTCGCTGGGGGATCGTCACCGTCGTCGGCACGATCGTCGGATATCTGGCGGTGCTGCTGGCCGACCCCCGCCACTACTACCTCGACGACACCGAATCCCAGTACACCGGACTGTGGGTCGGGCTCGGGCGCTCCTTGCGCGCGGGCGATTTCCCCGCGCTATGGCCCAACCAGTGGATGTCGGGCAACAACACCATGGACGACGCGGGCCTGTTCAACCCGGTTCAGCTGCTGATCGACGTCATCGCGCCGTCGGTGGACAACATGGCCGCCTACGCCACTGTCGTCAAGCTGGTGTTCTCGATTCTGTGCGCGCTGGGCATCTACCGGATCTGCCTGGTTTATCGAGCCGCCCCCGCATGGGGCGCCGTCGCCGGTGTCGCGTTCCCGCTGTCCGGATTCTTCCTCTTCTTCGACCAGGCCAGCTGGATGACGGCGCTGACCGGAACCGCCTGGATGCTGATGGCCTGGGCCTCGGCCGTGCGCTACACCCGCGGCGACGGCGGGCCGATCCCCGTCTTCGTCTTCCTGTACCTGGCGATCTCGACGCAGTACATCTTCCCCGCCGTCGAGGCCGTGCTGATGCTGTTCGCCATCGCTGTCGGCGAACTGGTCTCCCGGGGCGCCTGGCAATCGGTCCTCCGGCTGACGGCCGTGGCGGGGTGCGCGGGCCTGGCCGGGCTGCTCACCTTTCTCCCCTCGATGCTCTCGGCGAAAGTCACCTGGCGCGGTACGGCGCAGATCAACAACGACATTTTCCTCGCGGTGCCGTGGTCGGAATCCCTCAACGCGAGCCTGCCGACGGTGTCACCGGCGTTCACCACCTGGTGGGGCTATATCCAGCCGTTCCCGCTCACCTACGTCGCGTGGTTCCTCGTCCCGATCCTGGCGTTCGTCGACTGGGACCGCGCTCGCCGCTGCTGGCGTGAGCTCACCACGGTCGCCCTGTTCACGATCATGATGCTGATGTGGACGGCAGGCCCCGGCACCATCGGCCCGCTCCGGTGGCCCGCCCGGGTTCTTCCGATGCTCGCGATCGGCTTGCTGGTCCTGGTCTGTGTGCTGGTGGGACGCTTCGGCACCACTGGCAATGCGCGGGCGCGCGGCATCGCCGCCGGCGTGCTGATCGGCTTGCTATGGGTTCGGACCGCCTCTGCCGATCCCGCCGACTGGATCATCCATGGTGTGGCCGCGGGGTTCGTCGCCGCAGCAGGCGCGGGTGTCCTCTGGCTTGCCCGGCACCGGAGCACTGCGGCCGCGTGCGTGGCGACCATCGCGGTGATGTTTCCGATCGCCTTCTATCAGGTCGATCACGCACTGCCCAACATCATGTCCTACAACCTGCCGACCAGCCGTGCCGATGCCAAGGCGGCGTTCCCCGACCTGCCCGGATCGACGATCCAGCTCGCCGACCGCGCGCTGCTGCAGCCCGGTGACAAGAGCCTCGACGGCGCGTACGGATCCCTGGTGTTCGGCAACTACGCCAAGTCACTCGAGCTCGACTACGTGAACGGCTACACCCCGACCGGGCACTTCTATTTCGGTGAAATGCTTTGCATGCGATGGGATTCGAGCGTGTGCCCCGACGCCTATCGCCGCATGTTCGCACCCGAATCAACAACCGGGCGGACCCTGGTCGATCTGATGCTGCTCGATCGGGTGGTGTTGCAAAAGGCACTGTTCCCCGAGGCGGGCAACCAACCCGCGCCCACCGGATGGCATTTCGTCCGCTACCCGGATCACGAGCGCTACATCTGGGTGCTGGAACGCGATCGTGGCGCGGTATCGACGGCCAATGGCCGAGTCTCCGACCTGCGCGGGGTGTCGGCCACCTCGCTCACCGAAGCCGACATGACGAGCACGCTGCGAGTCAGCTCACCCGACGGCGGCCGGATCGTGTTCGCACGCCTCGCCTGGCCCGGCTACCGAGCGACGCTCGACGGTACGCCGATCCCGATCACGAATGTCGCGAAATCGATCACCGCCGTCAACATCCCCGCCGGCACCGACAACGCTGTCCTCGAACTGACGTGGCGCCCACCGGGCTGGAAGATCGGCGCCGCGACAGCTGTCGCCGGTCTGGCAGGCCTGACAGTCCTGCAATGGCTCTACATCCGAACCCGCCGCCGCGGTCACAACCCGCCCGACGCCATTGCCGCACCCCTTCCCGACCGCGATCTTGTCGACGCTTGAGCTGAGCCCGGCCTCTAAACACGGAAACGCGAAAACCGAGGAGTCGCTCGTGGCGCGGCGTCCGCGGACGAGTCAGTTCTCGGACAACCACCTACTGTCTTCCCGCCGGCAAGACACCCAGGGGCGCGGAATTTGCACGACTCGATCGTCGAATTCTCCTGGTGCTCCCTCGGCCTTGTTTGCGGTGGTGACCCAAATGCTGCCGTCGGAGCTGGGTGCCGCGCCGAGGAGTTTGCCGTACACGTCCTGCACCATCATCGACGGCGCGATAGCGACGGCGAAGGTAGCCGGGTCGGCCGAGGCGACGGCAAGGGTTTTACCTCGGCCAGTGCGATCGCGACGCCCTCTCGGGTCGCGGCACATCCGCCGACGCCGGGCCGATCGGCCCACGTCCACGCGACGCCCAGATTCCCATCCGCACCAAGATGTTGCAGACGATCCTCTGCGGCAGTGCGGTCGGTGACCCACAGGCCGCCCTTGCCGTCACGGCCGATGTCGTGGCGATCACGGGGAAGTCGCGGCGGTGGGGGTGCTGGGCCGAACGCGCGCCAGAACTGATGGCCATCGCTGCACCCGACACTCCTGAACACGAGCTGTGGCGTAAGAACCACGAGTACGACCTGCGCGAGGCCTACGGAGCGCTGAGTTCCACAGCTCGGGCCTGCCCGAACCTGCGTGTCCCGATGCGTTTCGTCGAGCCCTTCATCGAGAACTGCATGTGGACGGTGGCGCTTCGGCCGCTCGATCTGCTCGTGCACGACCGAACGTGATCTCGGATCGAGGCTGCAGGTCCCCGCGCGCACGGGCACTCCTCGGACTCGGATTGGCTCGAACTGCAACAAGGTCGTCCTGGCTAGTTCCCCGGCGTTGTCGGTGGGAGTTCCCAGGCTGTCCTGGCGGCCGAGTGGGTGATCTTGCGCTCAGATGGCTGGTGGCCGACCGACGCACGTGCCAAGTGGCGTTGCGACTGGCGGCGGCATCGGCTGTTGCTCGCGTTCAGTCGCGGATGCCGGTGGCGCGCTTGACAAGTGCGTCGAAGGCACGGTCGGGCAGCAGCCATTTCAGAAAGATCAGCGGTCGGGAACCGAACCCGACCTGGTAGCGGGTCTTGGGTCGGCGGGCGGTGACAGCCTTGCCGATCGCGTCGGCGATCACCTCCGGCGGGGAACTAAGGCGGGCGATGGTGGCCTCCGGGCCCAATGAGGCGGCCACCGCTTCGGCCTGGGCCGAGTAGGCGCCGTCGCCGGAAACCTTGCGCAGGTGGTCGGCGGCGATGCCGCCCCACTCGGTGCGGATACCGCCGGGCTCGATGACGACGACGTCGACGCCGAAGGGCTTGGCCTCGAGCCGCAGGCAGTCGCTGAGGCCTTCGAGGGCGAATTTGGTGCCGTGGTACCAGCCGCCGAGCGGGGTGTAGATCTTGCCGCCCATGGAGGTGATGTTGACGATGGTGCCGCTGCGCTGTTCGCGCATGTGCGGCAGTGCGAGCTGGGCCAGGCGCGCGGCCCCGAATACGTTGACCTCGAACTGGTAGCGAGCCTCGTCGAGCGGTACGTCCTCGACCGCGCCGTAGGAGCCGTATCCGGCGTTGTTGACCAGCACGTCGATGCGGCCGGTCTCGGCGACGATGTGTTCGATACCGGCGCGCACGGAGGCTTCGTCGGTGACGTCCATGGCCAGCGGGCGGATCCCGTCGACGGCCAGTTTCTGTAGCCGGTCGGTGCGGCGGGCGGCGCCGTAGACGGTGTAGCCGAGGGTGGCGAGTTTGCGGGCGGTGGCTTCGCCGATTCCGGAGGAGGCTCCGGTGACGAGAGCGATCTTGTCGGTCATGTCGGCTCCTGACGGTAAAATGAATGAGAATTCATGTTCTATCATGAACGAGTATTCATTTTCATGCAAGGACCTGTGGGAGAAGTTCATGACCGAGGCCAGACCGCAGCGCGCCGACGCGATCCGCAATCGCCGCAAGATCCTGTCCGCCGCGCGTGAGCAGATCACCACGCGCGGACCTGACGTGGGTATGAACGAGATCGCGACCGCGGCCGGGGTCGCCGTTGGCACCCTGTACCGCCATTTCCCGACCAAAGCCGACCTTGTCACTGCCATCGTGGCCGAATACGTGGCCCAGGTCGCCGACGATGCCGAGGCGGCGTGCGATCGTGTCGCGGGCGGCGCGGACGCCACCTGGGAGATCACGGCGTTTTTGCGGCGGGTCGTTGAGGTTTCGGCCACCAACCATGCCGCCAAAGCAGCGGCGCAGACCCTCGGCGCCGATCTCCGAGTACAGGCCGA
This sequence comes from Nocardia sp. NPDC060259, assembly GCF_042728775.1. Taxonomy (NCBI): domain Bacteria; kingdom Bacillati; phylum Actinomycetota; class Actinomycetes; order Mycobacteriales; family Nocardiaceae; genus Nocardia; species Nocardia sp. NPDC060259. The sequence goes on along the minus strand of NZ_JBHXAY010000023.1, from coordinate 63,643 downwards.
CGAACAGCGCGCCGGTACCGCACTGGCCACGCTCATCCGCGCCGGACAAGCCGACGGAAAGGTCCACCCCGACGTCACCGTCGACGACATCTACCTGCTGTTCTCCACCGCTCCGATCGATCAGCCCCTCGTCGCGCGCGAACGCTGGCTCACGTTGGTCCTGCCCGGCCTGAGCGCCAACGCCCGAACAGTGGGTTGATCAGCGCGAGGGTGTCGCGACCTGGGCTGGGCGCCTTCAAGCCACTGACCCGGGACTGATCGCGGCGTACGTCGAGGTCGCCGGATCCTGCCGTGGCAGAAGAACTATCCGCGCATACGGCGGCACCCGCGACAACTACGCCGCAGTCAGTAGCGGATATTCGTGGCGGACCGCTGCGCGTTCTCGATCAGCCTGGATGTGGACTCGGGCTACCGGCCGTCGAGGTCGACAGGCCGCTGGTGGCCGCACTCGAGTTCGAGGCCGTTCCCGTCGCGCACAATGCTTTCGGCCACCGGCCCGACCACCATTCCGCCATCTAGGCCCTGTCCTGTAATTCGTTGTGCTGGTTGGTGTTAGCTGTAGAACGTGGTTGGTCGTGGCGAGTTGACGGATCGGGCATGGGCTCGGATCGAGCCCATGTTGCCGGTATCGGGCCGGGGCCGACGGTGGCGTGATCACCGGCAGGTGATCAATGCGATTCTGTGGAAACTCCGGACCGGCGCACCGTGGCGTGACCTGCCCGAACGATATGGGCCGTGGAAGACCGCCCACGAGCGGCTGCGGATGTGGACCCTCGACGGCACCTGGCAGGCGATTCTGGATGAGGTGATCGTCAAGGATGACTCGATCGGGCAGGTCGAGTGGACCCTGAGTGTGGATTCCACCATTGTCCGGGCCCACCAGCACGCTGCCGGTGCCCGGAAAAAGGGGACGCCACAAGCGCAAACATCGCCGTCGATGGGGAAGCGCTCGGCCGGTCGCGCGGCGGGCTGAGTACCAAGATCCATCTCGCAGTCGATGGCCGCGGCCTGCCGATGCGAGTGTTGCTCACACCCGGTCAGGCCGGGTGACAACCCGCAAATCCTGCCGCTGCTCGACGGGATCAGCGTTGCCCGCACCGGCCCCGGCAGGCCACGGACACGGCCGGAGACCGTGATTGCCGACAAAGCGTATGCACATCCATCGACCCGAGCCGCGCTGCGCCGCCGGCGAGTCAGATTCGTCAGTCCCGAACGAGACGACCAGATCGCCCGCCGACGGGCCAAGGGATCGGCGGGCGGTCGGCCACCGATGTTCGACCATGAGACCTACATGCAGCGCAATGTGGTCGAGCGATGCTTCAACAGACTCAAGCAATTCCGTGACCTGGCCACCCGCTACGCCAAACGCGCCGTCTACTACCAGGCCGAACTCACCATCGCCGCGATCATCCTCTGGCTCCGATGACTTACAGGACAGAACCTAGCCACGACACCTCGAATGGTGGATCATCATCCTCCTGTTCGGAGTTGTCGCGCCCCGCGAATTCGACAGTGAAGACGTCTCCCGGACGCATCCAGTAATCCCGACCCCACGGTTCGATCCCAACCGTGAGCATTTTCTCCGCAAAGGGGTTGGAGACCATGAGCCTGGGCACCGCCGCAGCCTATGCCACCCCCACCAGATCGGCACGCCAGGCATTCGGCCGACTCGACGCGGCTCTGATCTACAGCGTGCCACGCTGGCCGGGACCAGAACGGGACCGCAGGTGGCTGGAGAGCTTGTCGCCGGCGTCGGTGACCTCCCGCCGATCCGGGTGGAGGTATCGCTCGGTGGTTCGGCTGTCGGCGTGCCCGGCGATCTTCTGGAGCACGTGCAAACTCACCCCAGCGTCAGCCATCCACGTCAGCCCAGTATGCCGGAGGTCGTGACGGCGCAGATGTTCATAGCCGAGCTTCTCCACGACCTCATCCCAATGGGTAGCATCCCGCAGAACCCCCGTCGCGATCCGTCCACCACACGGGCGGACAAACAATCGCGCGTTCGTGTTGTTCTCGCCGACCGCGGCGATACGGTCGCGAACCAGTTGCCGAATTTTCCTCGATCAGGGGGACGTATCGACGGCGGCTACCCCTGGTGCCCCTTGTCGTCGAGCCCGCCCGGGCCAGGTGTCGTCCGGCGGCGAACGGTCCACGTCCACGTGGCGGTGTCGATGTCTCCCACGCGGCATCCCGACACTTCACCGATCCGCGACGCCGTGCAGGCAGCGAAGGTGGCCCTGTACTGGGTTGGCCTGCATTGTGATCCCGCGCCCCTCACACCTCGAGGGCGCATACGCGTCAGCTGCGCTGATGGACATTCGTCCACCCTTGACCTGTGAGCCTCTGCGCGTGAAGGGCAGGCCTTATCGGGCAGGCGGTGAACCAGCCCCCTGAATGCGCAACCCAACCCAGCACAGGGCCGACAAACCCCGCCGTCTCAGTGCTCGCAGTCGTTGTGCGCGGGCGGGCTGTAGGTGGTCGCACCACAGGCCAAGCACGTGTGGACGCGGTGATGACCGCCGATCCGACGACACGGCATCGCGGTGACGAGCGAACGTCCAGCCCCGAGCCGATGCCCGTTCGGACAGAACCGGGGCGACGGCTCCGTCCACTGCCCAGTGCGCAAGTAGGGTCGCACAGATTCGCACATACGTTCGATTATGGTGCAGCCTAGTTGACCGCGCTCGTCGGGGTGCCAGTTGTGGCCGACCACCGTATCTGTCACTTGATCAGGACATCTGTCGCCGAGACGCGCGGTATGCGGCATTTGCGGATGTTCATGGGCCCCCAGCAGCCGCGCGCTGTTCGAGGCTGAGACCCGAACACGCGAGCCCAGGAAGTCGACCGGGATGCCCGGAAGTGGGAAGTGAGTGGAGGAGTCGCCGACCGTGGCGGTTGGGCTGGACCCCCGCGCGAGCGCTCACGGGCGACCTTGGGCGTGTTGCGGCCGGTTGCGGTCCGAACCTTGGCCCCGAGCTCTCCGCCAGGTGTCGACACAGGAACCCGAAGGGCAGCCACACCGGCAGTCCCCCACCGTGTGATTGTTGCAACGATGTGGACTGTGGCGCAGGATTGAGTAGTTCCAACGCCACGAACCGCAGCAGACTGGATTTGCCTGAGCCAGCGTCGCCGATCAATAGATTGCGGTGTCCTGCGGCGAGCCATTCATCCGCAGGCAGACGAAAAGTGCTGTCCTGCGTCGGCAGTGAGTCGAGGTTGAGCAGACGTCGGACCGGCCTGAGCGTACGACGAGACAATCCGAGACGGCTTCGTCCCGCTACCTTTGCCTCGCCGTCATCAGGGGGCGTCGGTGCATCACCTGAAGTGGTCTCAGCCGTTGCAGAGCTTTCGCCGTGAAGCGTGTACTGCCCGAGATCTGTGGCATCGGGATCAACGAAGGATGGACTCGACGTCAGGCCCTCGGCTTCACCGAACACTGCAGGTGGGTGTGGAGCAACATCGAGAACGACGAAACCTGATGGCGCACTGTCAGTTGCCGAATCAGTGAGATCGGGAGTGGGACGTACAATGGCGCTTTGGGCATCGAAAGTGGATCACGGTTCGGGACAAGGGTTCCGTCCACGATCAACACCGCGCCACGCGGAAATCGGGCGCGGAGACGTAGCGCCAACGCCGGTCCAAGGTCCTCGATCACTCGGGCTGCGGCCGACTTCGACACTCCGAACACCGCCGCGAGTTGACGCATGGTGAGGTTGGTCCGCCAGTAGGTGGCCACCAGCAGCGCACGGTCTTCGAACCAGGGTCGGTCTCGTAAAGGCCGGTCGGTGCCCTCGCGCCGCAACTGGGTGATCAGCGAGCGAACGTGCGTGGCCGCAGGCCGGAGAACAACTCGACCATCACCGGGTCGGCTGCCGAGATCGCCACCGGTGACACGATAGCGTTGCCGCTCAACGACTTACGGGACATCCCTTAGGAGCACCCATGACTCTTGAGAACTTTGCCTTCGTAGGCCGTGTTTCCACCGGATCACGGCCGGATCGTTGCCGAGTTCTTCGACATCAGCCAATCACGATCCATCCCCTGGAAACGGCGCCCGGAAGCCAGCAGACTCCTCGAACTGCTCCGCGACCCGGACCGCGGGTTCGACGCCGTCGTCATCGGCGAACCCAACGCGCCTTCTACGGCAACCAGTTCGGACTCATCTTCCCCGTATTCGTCCACTACGGCGTCGAACTCTGGGTGCCCGAAGTCGGCGGACCGATCGACCCTGACTCCGAAGCACACGGCCTGATCATGTCCGTCTTCGGCGGCATGTCCAAAGGTGAACGCAACCGCATCAAAATCCGCGTGCGCGCCGCCGTGGCCGCACAAGCCTGGATCGAAGGACGCTATCTCGGCGGCCGACCACCCTACGGATACCAGCTGGCCGACGCCGACCCACATCCACACCCAGGCAAGGCCGCTGAGGGCAAGCGACTCCACCGGCTCGAACCCGACCCTGTTGCCGCTCCCGTAGTTCAACGAGTCTTCCGTAGCGACCTATCCGGCATGGGCGCCTTCGCTATCGCCAAGCGACTCACGTCCGACAATGTTGCCAGCCCCTCCGCCCACGACCCCGCGCGAAACCGGCACCGATCGGGTATCGCGTGGTCCAAGAGCGCGTCGAGCGATCTTGACCAACCCTCGTTACACCGGTTACGAGGTCTGGAACAAACAGCGAAAGCAGGAATCACTTATCGACGTCGAAGACGTCGCCCTCGGCCACGAAACACGCTTGGCATGGAACATCAAAGACCAGTGGGTCTTCTCCGACCAGCTCGCCCACGAACCACTCATCGACCGGCCGACATTCGAGCAAGCCCAACTCCTGCTGACATCACGCGGACAGACCACTAGTCGAGTGACCTCACGACGCAAGCACGGCTACATGTTCAAGGGACTCATCTTCCACGAAACCTGCGGCCGCCGGATGCAAGGCAACTGGAACCACGACAGGCTGCACTACCGCTGCCGCTACCCCTCCGAGTACGCGATTGCCAACAAGATCGACCACTCCCCTACCGCCTACCTCCGCGAAGGCCAGATCGTCGGCCCGCTCGATCACTGGCTGGCACAAACCTTTGCACCGGAACGCATCGAACACTCGCTGGCAACCCTCGCCGAAGCGCAACCACCGAACAATCCCGAAGTTGAGGCGACCCGACGCGTCCTCACCGAACAGAACCGAAAACTTGGGACCCACCGACAGGCACTCGAGGCGGGACCGATCCGCAGCTCGTAGCATCCTGGACTGGACAGGTCCTCAGCGAGAAGCAAGCTACCGAGAGCCATCTCGGTACAGTCTCGTCGACTCTCACTGCTCAGCCACCGGCTCCGCGACCAAGATCACATCGTCCGCCACACACTCCCGCACCCATCGCAGAGCTTCGTGAGGCCGGGATCGCCCGCTGGAATCATCGCGATCGATGCGACAAAACGGCAGGTCACCTAGGCGATTTGGTTTCCGTCACCGTGTCGGATAATCTTTTGGCACACCAGCAAGTCCGGGTGGCGGAATGGCAGACGCGCTAGCTTGAGGTGCTAGTGCCCGTATTAGGGCGTGGGGGTTCAAGTCCCCCTCCGGACACAAAAGAAGGCCCCGATCACATGATCGGGGCCTTCTTCGTATCCACACAACATCCGCCCTCGTGGCAACGCCGACGACCGCAGGGACAAAGCCCTCCGCTCTTGCCTGGGGTCGGCGATCGGCCGTGCGGCGGGAGAGGGTGCACGGGACGAGCCGCGCGGGTCCGAGGCTTCTCGGTTATGCCCACGATGGACGGGCCCGTCCCGACCACACCCTCTGTACGACCCTCCCCCCGCTAGGCAGCGCGGGCGGGCTCCTCAACCTTGGCGGACTCCGCCGCCGTATTGGCCGCAGGCCCCCGCCCGGTGAGCAAGAAAAGGGCAACCAAAGCGACCGCGAGCCAGACATAGGTGTCGCCGACGAGGTGTTGCCACCAAGACCAGGAGGTCTCTCGGTGTTCGCCGTCGGGGAGGAAGCTGTGGGGGGCTATGACGAACACGGCGGCTACTACGACGGCCGTGGCGTACCAGCCTCGGGCGCTGGAGGCGGGGAGGGTGCGGGCGTGGCAGACGATGGCGAGGAGGGCGGGGGCGATCCAGACCCAGTGGTGGGACCACGAGATGGGTGAGAGCAGGAGGGTGAAGACCGCGTTCAGGGCCAGGGCGATCGCGGGGGCGTCGGCGGCCTTGCGCATGGCCGCGACGACGAGGACGAGCAGGAGGGCGCCGAAGACGAGCCAGAGGGCGTCGAACGGGAGTCCGGTGACGTGCAGGCGGGCCAGGACGGCCTGGATGGACTGGTTGGTGTGGAAGGCCGAGCCGCTCAGGCCGGAGACGTTGCCGAGGCCGCCGAACCAGTAGCGGGTGGATTCGCCGGGGAGCAGCGCGAAGGAGGCGATCGTGGCGATCGCGCCGGTAGCGGCGGCGGTGGCGGCGGCCTTGTAGTCCTTGCGGACCAGGAAGAACAGGACGAACGCGGCGGGGGTCAGCTTGATCGCGGCGGCGAGGCCGATGAGCATGCCGCGCGGGTAGCGGGTCTTGGGGAGCAGGCAGTCGGTGGCGACGAGCACCATCAGCAGCAGGTTGACCTGGCCGAAGTCGATGGTCGATCGCACCGGTTCCAGCAGCATCGCCGCGGGCAGCGCGCACGCGGTCACCAGCAGCGCGGCCTGGCGGCTCTCGCGGTGGTAGCGCCGGGCGACGAGGAACAGGGTCCAGCCGAGCGCGGCGATCGACGCCACGACATAGAGGACTTTCGCCGCACTCCAGGACAGCAGCGCGAAGGGCGCGAGTGCGATCGCGGCGAACGGCGGATAGATGAACGGCAGGCCGATCCCGGCGGAGGTCTTGGGCAGCTGGCCGTACATGTCGGCGCCGTCGCGCATGGCTTCGATGCCGAGGCGATACACCTGCAGGTCGATGAAACCGCCGGAATACTGCTCGAACGGCCAGAGCGGGATGCGCACGCACGCGATCGAGACAACGGTGAGCAACACCGGCACCAGCCACCATGCTCGATTGATCGGGCGTGGGGAACGCTGCTGCACAGGGTGGGTGGTGTCACTACTCATCCGCGGCGACTATACCGACTCACGTGCTATACCGCGTCATCGCCCGGCGGCGGCGGCCACGTGCGTAATAGCCAGCCGGATGCCCGATCGGGCATGGTCGCGGCGTTGCCGGGGTCGACCGTGGGGTCTGCGGGGATGCCGGTCAGTCGCCGCGGTTGTAGCGGATGAGATAGGACGCCATCGCCTCGACATCGGCGTCGGTCCAGTCGGCGAATCGGGCGGTGAAGGCCTCCCGGCGGCGGCGCTCGGCCTCCTTGGCGACCACCCTCCCCTGCGCGGTGGCATGCAGGATGTGGTTGCGCCGGTTGTCGGGGTCGACCTCGCGGTCGAGGTAGCCGAGCTTCTCCAGCGCACCGACCTGCCTGCTGACCGTCGATTTGTCGAGCAGGAACTGTTCGGCCAGGTCGGTGGCCTGGCAGCCGCCGCGCTCCAGGATCAGGTCGAGGATGCTGTAGGCGACCAGGCTCAGCTCGGGGTGCAGTTCGGCGGCGCGGCCGCGGGCGCGCCGGGCGAAGGCGGTGAGCTCCCGCTGGATGGCGTCGACGGCGTCGGCTCTTGTGTCTCGCGCATTCATAGTTGTATGCTACAACAATTATAGTTGCATTTACCAACTGTTTGGAGATTCTCCGCGATGACTCGCACCCAGCTCCGGCACGTCGCCGGGCATCTGCTGACTCCGTTGCTGATGTGCCTCGGCATGGCCTTCGCGTATCTCGGCGCGTTCCACCAGCCGACGCCGAACCATCTCGAGCTGGCCGTCGTCGGTGACGCCCCGGAGTCGATGGTGCTGGCGCAGACGATGAAGGACAAAGCCGGTGACGGCGTCGACATCATCACGGTGCCCACTCGCCAGGCGGCGATCGACGCGCTGGACAACCGCGACCTCGTCGCCGCGTATGTGCCCGACGCGCAGCGTCCCGAGCTGCTCGTCGCCACGGCGGGGTCCGATACCAGCGCCATGGCGGCCGAGGTGGTCTTCCGCCAGGTGTCCGATCATCAGGGTGTGCCGCTGGTCGTCACCGATGTGACCACGAAGGCCGGTGGGGATCCCACCGGGCAGGGGCTGTTCTTCCTGCTGGTCGCGTTGAGCGTCGGCGCCTACGGCAGCGTCGCGGTGATCGGCGCCGCGGGCGCGACATTGCGAATGCGGGTGCGCGCGGCGGTCGGCGTGGTCACCGCGCTGGTGGTGAGCCTCATCGGCGTCCTCGTCGCCGGACCGGTGTTCGGTGTGATCGACCACGATTACGCCGCCGTGTTCGGTATCGCTTGGCTCTACAGTGCGGGCATCATCCTGATCGGCATCGGGTTGCACACCTTCCTGAAGCGCTGGACCACGCTCGCGCTCATCACGCTGTTCGTGATGCTGAACTTCACCACCTCGGGCGGTGTCTACGGGCCGCAGCTGCAGAACGGGTTCTTCGGTGCGCTGCATTCGTTCTGGAACGGCGCCGACTTCGTCGAGGGGTTGCGCAGCCTGCTCTACTTCGACACTGCCGCCGGGTTCGGGGCGCGGCTGCTCGGACTGTTCGCGTGGCTCGCGGTCGGCGTGGTGCTGATCGTTGTCGCCGGACGGCACGAGGCGCGCAACGCGCCCGAGCCGGTCGCGCCCGCCGCGGTCGAGGAGGAGATCGGCGAATCGGTCGCCGTCTAGCCCAGATCGACCGGCCACGTGCCCCGGCGAATCCCGTTGCCGACCATCCGGATCCGCGATCCGGATTCAGGTCAGCCGGTTCGCGGGGGCGTTGCACGGAAAGGGTCGCGGTATCGCGTAGACACGAGTACGGTGTAGCGCGCACCGCGGCCAGCGCCAGACGCCGCATTGGGGGGTCGAACGCGGAAAGGGTGGGCTGGACCGATGAATGATCCCGGCGCGCAACCTGCTGGTGATCCGATCCCGCTCGAACAGCGCTATACCAGCGCCGACCCGATCGACTGGTGTGGCGCCGCCGTGTATCCGATGTACGCCGAGGCACTACCCGAGGGCACGACCGTGGTGCGATTGCGGGCGGTGTCGGTGATGCCACCCGTCGAGGTCTCCGGTCTCGGTCTCGGTCTCACCGTGCAGGACGCGCATATCCACCTCAGCGGGAAATCGTTGCAGGGCGTCGACATCTGGTACGACGCCCTCGCCGCCGGGGTCGACATCCCGGTGACCGCGGACGGGCCCGAGGCGCTGTTCACCCTCACCCCGGTCTGGGTGGCAGAGTCCGGGACACAGCAGTCCTGGACCGGCAACTACGGATTGGTCGTCGACCTGCTGCCCGGGCGCGCGGCGACGCTGTGGTGCAGTACCGGGCCCGGCACACCGGATTTCAACGAACTCGTCGTGGAACTGACCACGGCCCCGGCGCCGGATCCCGCGCCGTTCGTGCCGCCACCCGTGTCGACCGCGGCCCCGTCGATCCAGGCCGCCACGCCGCATACCCCGTTCGCGCCGGTGACGATGCCGCCCACGCCGGCGATCACCGCCGCCATGCTCGCCGATTCCGCGGTTTCGGCCGCCATGTCTGCGGGTTCGCCGGATTCGACCGCCACGCCTGCCGGTTCGTCGGATTCGGCCTCCAGGCCGCCGACAGCCCCGGCCCCACCCACCATGGCGCCCGTTGCTCCGCTTCAGATCCCGGTGCCGCCTGTTCCCCCGGCCACAGCCGCCGTGGCGCCCGCTGCTCCGCTGCAAACCCCGATGCCGCATGCTCCCTCGGCTCCAGCCGCCGTGACGCCCGTTGCTTCGCTTCAGACCCCGGTGCCACATGCTCCCCCGGAACCTGCCGCCGTGACGCCCGTTGCTTCGCTTCAGACCCCGGTGCCACATGCTCCCCCGGAACCTGCCGCCATGCAGCCGGTTCCACCGACACCAGACGTGCCGCCCCCGCCCTCGGCACCAGCCGTCATGCAGGGACGTCCCTCGGCGCCGGTAGTCATGCCACCTGCGTCCAGCGCACCGACCGTCCTGCCGTCCGATCCCCAGACGCCTGTCCCGCCCGAGCTCCGGACAGCGAGCCACGCACCGGTGGCTCCCCCTCCCATCGCACCCGATCCTCTTGTCGACACCGCGCCCGGCATCGCACCGCCGACCCTGCGCGCGCCGCAGACGTCCGGCGGGCAGGGATTCGGGCGTGCGCTCTACGACCTCGGGACCGCGATGAACGAACGCGGTGAACACGATTCGGCGCGCACCCTGCTGACCCAGGCCGCCGAAGCCGGACACAGCGGCGCGGCCTACGACCTCGGCGTACTGCTCTTGCGCGCGGGTGACCGCGCGGGGGCCGAACACTGGTGGAAGGCCGCGGCCCACGATGATCCGCGGGCCGCGGCCTCCCTCACCGAACTTGCGCGCTAGCGCGCCTGATCCGCCAGCGCGGCCACCGCTTCCGGCACCTCGCGCACCGGGGTGACCTCGCGGGCCGCGATGTGCGCCGGCCTGCGCCGGGGCGCCGCGTACGGCTCGGCCAGCGCGTTCTCCACGCTGTTGAACACCAGGAAGATGTTCGACCGCGGGAACGGCGTGATGTTGTTCGACGAACCGTGCATCATGTTCGAATCGAACAGCAGCGCCGAACCGGCTCGCCCGGTGAACTGCGTGATGCCGAAGCGGGCGGCGAGGAAGGTGACGTCGTCGTTCGTCGGCACCCCGATCCGCTGCTCCTGCAACGACTCCCGATAGTGGCTGTCGGGCGTCTCACCCAGGCACGGCACGAAGGTGCGGTGCGAGCCGGGCATCAGCATGAGACTGCCGTTGAACGGGAAGTTGTCGGTCAGCGCGATCGACAGACTCACCGCCCGCGGCGCGGGCATGCCGTCCTCGGCGTGCCAGGTCTCGAAATCCGAGTGCCAGCCGAATCCGCTCCCGCCGAAGCCGGGCATGTAGTTCACCCGGCTCTGGTGCAGGTACACCGCCGAACCGAGGATCTGCTCGGCGAGGCCGACGATCCGCGATTCGGTCAGCAGCTCCGCGATCGGCTTGCTGAGCTGGTGCACCTGGAACACCGAACGCACCTGCCCGGCGACCGGTTCCACCACGACCCGCTCGTCGCCGTAGAGCACGGGATCGGCGGCGAGATGACCGACCTCCGCACCGAACGCCGCCACCTCGTCGGGGCTGAGCAGGTCGGGGATCGTCGCGTAGCCGTTGGCGTCGAACCCCGTCAGCTCGGGCGAGGTGATCCGGCCCCACACGGTGGGGTCGGTGCGCTCGAGATGCGGTGCGGGCTCGGTCAGCCGGGTCGGGTAGCGGTCGGACCGATCAGACACTTGCTGCCTCCTCCTCGACGACGAGCGGATACACCCCGTTCTCATCGTGTATTTCGCGGCCGGTGACCGGCGGATTGAACACACACAGCATCCGCAACCGGGTGCGCGCGTTCACCTGATGACGTTCGTGACCGTCGAGCAGGTACATCGAGCCGGGGCCGAGCTGGTGGACGGTCTGGTTGTCGAGATCGAGCAGACTGCCCTCGCCCTCGATCAGCCAGACCGCTTCGACATGGTTCTGGTAGTGGAACTCGTGGACGGTCCCGGCCTCGATCGTGGTCTCGTGGAAGGAGAACCCGACCCGGTCGCCTGCGAGCACGATGCGCTTGCTGCGCCAGCCGGGGCCTGCCACATCACGGTCGGTGCCGGTGATCTCGGCGGTGGTGCGCACGATCATGCGACACCTCCACAGACGGCGTCGATCGAGGCCGACAGCACGGACAGGCCGCGGTCGAGCTCGTCGCTGCCGAGCGTCAACGGCGGCAACAGCTTCACCACCTCGTCCATCGACCCCGAGGTCTCCACCAGCAGACCCTGCTCGAATGCGGTGCGGCACACCTTGCCCGCCTGCGACGGGTCGTCGAAGACGATGCCGTGCACCATGCCGCGGCCGCGGGTGCTCACACCCTCGTAGCGATCGGCGACGGTGGACAGCTTCCTGGCGATGTATTCGCCGTTGGCGGCGGTGTGCTGGGCGAGGCGGTCGTCGGACCAGTACTCGCGCAGGGCGGCCGTCGCGGTGACGAAGGCGGGGTTGTTGCCGCGGAAGGTGCCGTTGTGCTCACCCGGCGCCCACTGGTCGTGCTCGGGCTTGAGCAGCACCAGCGCCATCGGCAGGCCGTAGCCGCCGATCGACTTGGACAGGGTGACGATGTCGGGGGTGATGCCGGCGATCTCGAAGGAGAAGAACGGGCCGGTGCGGCCGCAGCCCATCTGGACGTCGTCGACGATGAGCAGGATGTCGCGCGAGGCGCAGAGTCCGGCCAGGTGACGCAGCCATTCCGCGCGGGCCAGGTTGACGCCGCCCTCGCCCTGCACGGTCTCCACGATCACCGCGGCGGGCCGGTCGAAACCGGAGGAGCTGTCGTCGAGGACGCGCTGCATCCAGCCGAAGTCCTCGATGGTGTTGTCGAAGTAGCCGTCGTACGGCATCGGGGTGGCGTGCTCGAGCGGCACACCGGCACCGGCCCGCTTGGCGGCGTTGCCGGTCACCGACAGCGCGCCGAGGGTCATGCCGTGGAAGGCGTTGGTGAAGCTGAGCACCGTCTTGCGGCCGGTGACCTTGCGGGCCAGCTTGAGCGCGGCCTCGACCGCGTTGGCGCCGGTGGGGCCGGGGAACTGCACCTTGTAGTCGAGGCCACGCGGCGACAGCAGCGTGTCGCGGATGGTCTCCAGCAGTTCACGTTTGGCGACGGTCGACATGTCGAGACCGTGGGTGATGCCGTTGCTCGCCACGTAGTCCAGCAGCGCCCGCTTGAGCACCGGGTTGTTGTGGCCGTAGTTCAGCGCGCCTGCGCCGGCGAAGAAGTCGAGGTATTCGCGACCCTCCTCGTCGCGCAGCCAGGCGCCCTCGGCGGTGGCGAAGACGGCAGGCCAGTCACGGCAGTATCCCCGCACATTCGATTCCATCGCTTCGAAGATGCTGGTGTCGGTGGTCGTGATCATCGTCGTTCCTCCTGGCGCTGAGCGGGTGCGATGACATACAGCTGCTCGGCCTCGTGTGAATCGGGGAAATCGTGCGTTTCGAACAAAGAGACGGTGCGCAAACCCGCGCCGCGCTCTCGGGCCACCGCGGCGAACAGCGCCTGGGAGGCGGTGTTGCCGGGTGAGATCGTGGTTTCCAGGGTGGTGATGCCCGCGGGTGCCACGGAATCCAGCAGCGCGTGCAGGATCCTGGCGGCCAGGCCGCGGCCGCGGAACTCGGCGTCGACGGCGATCTGCCAGACGAACACGGTGTCCGGCGCTTCGGGGCGGACGTAGCCGATGACGAATCCCACGGCGCGACCGTCGCAGTCGGCGACGATCGACGTCGCGGCGAAATCGCGACACCACAGCAGGTAGGCGTAGCTGGAGTTGACGTCGAGCACCTGCGAGTCGCGGGCGATCCGCCACAGCTGGGCTCCGTCACCCAGTCGTGGGGGTCGCAGTGTCGGTTCCGCACCGAGAACCGCAGGGGCGGTAGCGGATTCGCTGGACATGGTGGACGAAGGCATACATCCACAGTGTCGAACAGACTTTGCGGTCTTTGTGTCGAGCTCTTTGCAGTTGTATGACGAGTCTTTTACTGCGATTGCGGATCGAGCCGATAACCGAGTCCGCGCACGGTGACGACGATGCGCGGGTCGGACGGGTCGCGTTCGATCTTGGTGCGCAGCCTGCGCACGTGAACGTCGACGATCCGCTCGTCACCGAAAAAGCCCTGGTCCCAGACTCTTTCGAGCAGCACGGCGCGACTGAGCACGCGGCCGGGGGTTTCGGCGAGTTCGCACAGCAACCGGAATTCGGTGACGGTGAGGTGGATCTCCTCGGCGCCGCGGCGGACCGCGCCCGCGTCGGCGGCCAGGATCAGTGGCGCGTCCGGATGCGCGTCGAGCACCGCCTCCGGGGTGGTGTCGCGATCGGCGGTGATCCGGGCACGGCGGCGCAGCGCGCGCATCCGTGCGGTGATCTCCTTGATCTCGAACGGCTTGCTGACGAAGTCGTCGGCGCCCGCTTCCAGGGCCGCGACGACGTCGTGGGTGTCGTACCGGGTGCTGATCACGATGATCGGCACGTCGTGATCGCGGCGGATCTCCCTGATGCAGTCGAAGCCGTCGGTCTCGCCCCGCATCAGGTCCACGATCATCAGGTCGGGCGGGCCGTCGATCCGCAGCCGATCCAGGGCGTCCTCGGGGACACCCGCCTCGGCGACGGCATAGCCTTCATCTTCCATCGCGCGGCGCAGATCGCCGCGCATCTGGACGTCGTCGTCCACGATCATCAAGTTCGCGCTCATGCCCGCACCTCGCTGTGGCTGGGTTCGGGCATGACCGCCGAGGCGGCTGTGTTGTTCCACCGCTCGTTGCGCTCGCTCATGTGCACATCCTTTGCTGACACGCCGGGACGTGCGCCGGATCACCTGGGGAGTTCGCGTCCCCAGACCGACACGACATCCCGTCTTCGAGCTCGTTACCGATCCGTTATGTACCCAGGCTTGGGGCAGCGTAAACCCGCCGTAACAATTCGCCCGGTCAGCGCCCGATCCGAAGCGCGGGCCGCGGGCCCGTCGTGGTGGCATAGTCGAGTGGTGACACCGACCTATGACGACATCGAAGCGGCCGCAGCGCGGATCGACGGGCTGGTCCGTCCTGTCACCGTCGCACCGGCCGCTCCCGGCGCCGATCCGCTGTGGTTCGCGCTGGAGTTCCTGCAGTTCACGGGCACGTTCAAGGCGCGCGGCGCGCAGAATTTCGTGCGCGCGCACGCGGCGGCGGGGACGCTGCCCGCGGCCGGTGTGACGATCGCCTCAGGCGGCAATGCGGGGCTGGCGTGCGCGTGGGCCGCGCGCGAGGCGGGGGTGCCCGCGACGGTGTTCCTGCCCGACACCGCTCCCCCGGTGAAGATCCGTCGATTGCGTGACTACGGCGCCGAGGTGCGACTGATCGGTCCGGAGTACAAGCAGGCGCTGGCGGCATGCCAGGAGTTCGCCGCCACCAGCGGCGCGCTCTTCTCGCACGCCTTCGACCATCCGCTGATCGCCGCGGGGGCGGGCACACTCATGCGCGAGATCCACGCGCGGGTGCCCGATCTCGACACGGTGCTGGTCGCGGTCGGCGGGGGCGGCCTGTTCACCGGAACGGCGATCGCCGCGCAGCACGCGGGGATTCGCACGGTGGCGGTCGAGCCCGAGAACTGCCGGTCGCTGAATGCGGCGCTCGAGGCGGGCAGGCCCGTCGACGTCGCCGTCGACTCGGTCGCGGCCGATTCCCTCGGCGCGCCGCATGTCTCGGCGATGGCGCTGGCTACCGCACAGCACGACAGCGTGCGCTCGGTGCTGGTCGGGGACGACCTGATCCGCCGTGCCCGCAGGCAGCTCTGGGACGAGCATCGCATCGCGGTCGAGTACGGTGCGGCCACCGCGATGGCGGCCCTGCTCGACACCGGTTCGGGCGCAGCCTATCGACCCGAGCCGGGCGAGCGGGTGTGCGTCATCCTGTGCGGAGCCAATACCGACCCCTCGGACCTGGTCCGTTAGACCGCGCGGTCTCGACCCGTCAGCGGACCAGTTCGTTCTTGGTGGCGTAGTTGGTCATCGCCGAGTTGAGGCCGCGCATGGCGAGTGTGTAGCCGAAGGGGAAGTAGCGCTGGCCCCAGTGGGCGAAATGGATGTCGCGGGAGGTGTAGACCCAGTAGCGGTTGCGTTCGACGCCCTTGACGACGGCGGCGGCGGCCTGCTCGGGGGTGACGGCGTGGCGCAGGAACAGCCTCATCGCCTTCTGCAGGGCGGCGCTGTCACGGTCGACGCCGGCGATGTCGAGGCTGTCGACCATCGGGGTCGCCATCGCGCCGGGGCAGACCAGGCTGACGCCGATCTTGTGGCGGCGCAGGTCGAATCGCAGGACCTCCGAGACGCCACGCAGACCGAACTTGGTGGCGCTGTAGGGCGCGTGCCAGGGCAGACCGAACAGGCCGGCCGCGGAGGACACGTTGACCAGATGGCCGCCGCGCTTGGCCGCGATCATCGGCGGGACGAACTCCTCGATGACGTGGATCGGGCCCATCAGGTTGATATCGACGGTGCGGCGCCACTGCTGGTGGGTGAGCTTGTCCACGGTGCCCCAGGTGGCGATGCCCGCGACATTCATGACGATGTCGACGTGGCGCACCGCCTCGAAGGTGTGCGCGGCCAGGCCGACGACGGCCGAATGGTCGCTGACGTCGGCGGCGTGGGCCAGCTGCACCGTCGCGCCGGCGGCGCGCAGCTCGGCGGCCGTCTCGTCGAGCGCGTCCGCGGTGATGTCGGTGAGCACGAGGGCAGCGCCCTTGGCGGCGGCCGCGAACGCGGTGGCGCGGCCGAGTCCGCTGGCGGCGCCCGTGATCAGGCAGGTCTTCCCGTCGAACTTCGTCATGGTCCCGACCCTACGGTTTGGTGAACAGATACGTCTATGGCCCGGTGCCGATCGCGATGGTGGTCCAGCCGCCGACATGGATCCGGCTGCCGTCGCGCAGCGCGACCGCGACCTGGGGTGTGATCGGCGCGTCGGCGCCGTCCAGGCTGGTCCCGTTGGTGGAGCCGAGGTCGGTGATGGTGAGCCCACCGCCCGGATCCACCTGGATCATCGCATGCGCGCGCGACACCCCGATGTCGACCGGCGCGATCCCGAGGTCGATCTCGGGCACGATCCCCTGCGATGCCGACCGCTTCCCGATCAGGAACTGGTTGCCGCGCAACATGATCCGGCGTTCGGGATAGAAGTCGGGGAAATCGACGCGCTCGGCATCGGGGCCCTTGCGCGCACGGACCCGGACGTAGAAGTCGCGGTCGGCGAAGACGCGCGCGACCCAGACCGGCGCCGCGCTGTCGGTCGGGTGGACCTCGTCCGGGCCGGGAGTCCGGAGAACGGTCGGGTCCGCACCGCGGTGCTCGACGGGTGCGGATCGCGCTGCCTGCGGGGGCGCGGGCAGGGCCGAATCGTGGCCGCAGACCTCGCAGAACCGCCCGCTGGTCGGTGTCACGCAGGACGGGCACAGCCGCAGGCCGGCCTGATCCGGCGCCGGGGCGCCGTCCAGGGCGGACCCGCACACATCGCAGTAGTCGATCGACTGCGACAGATGTCCGTCCGCGCAGACCGGCATGTCAGGAACCCTCCGGCCGGACCCGCGCCGTCTTGGTCGAGCGGATGTCGAGTGCGAGTTCGTCGGCGGCGGCGACCTCGCCGCGCAGCTTGACCGTGCCGTCGCGGTCGTCGACCTCCACCACGCCGCGCAGCAGCTTGGCGGTGGATTCGTGGCCCGAGGCGGCCGCCAGTTCCACCGCGCGCCGCAGCTTCGCGGTGGCGGTGGTCAGGTCACCGCTGCGGCGGGCCGCCAGACCCTCCTGCACGGCCTGGGCCAGTTCGACCTGTCCGGTGTAGTGGGCGACGCGGGTGCTGATCCGGGTGGACAGCGTGGTGTCGGTGGTCCACACCGCGCGCACGAGTCCCTGGCCGAGAACGTCGTCGCCCGCCAGCACGCTGAGCCGGGCGGCCAGCTTCTCGCGGCCGGGCGCGGCCGGTTCCAGTTCGATCTGCACGTGATATTCGCGTTCCTCGGCCGCCCAGGACGAGAGCGGGTACTCCCCCACCTGCGGGCCGGTGTCGGCGCGGCGGGCGGTGAGGTCTTCCAGGACCGGCGAGACCTGCTTGACCATCCTGACCCGCGCGCCGGCCGGGGTCCACACCTTCAAGGTCAGCTCGGGGATCACGCGGGCGACCGAGGAGCGCATCATCTTCGCGAAGTCGGCGGCCAGGTCCTTGGGGTCGGCGACCATGTCGGCGTCGCCGGACAGCTTCGAGGAGATCTTGTGCAGGTCGGCGGCCATCCAGTCGTCGCCGACACCGCGGCAGTCGCAGACGAAAAGGCCTTCGGCACGGTCGAGTTCGGTGGTCAGCTGCTCCGGCGACTCGTGCTCGTTCTTGCCGTCGGTGAGCAGGATGGCGTGCGCCTGCGCGCCGGGGTGGGCCGCGGCGACCTGGCGGGCCAGCGCCAGCCAGGAACCCATGGCGGTGCCGCCGTCGGGACGCAGCCGGTCCAGTGCCCGGCGGGCCGCACTGCGGTTGCCTCGGTCGGCGGGGGCCGACATGCCCTTGGTGGGGTAGATCATCCTGGCCTGTTCGGTGCCCTCGATGATCGCGAACGCGGTGCCGTCGGGGATCTCGTCGAGGGCGGTGCGGGTGGCGTTGCGCGCGTTCTCGAACTTGCGCTTGTTGCCCATCGAGCCCGAGCAGTCGATGATCAGGATCTCCAGCCGCGGTGGCGGGGTCGCGGCGACGGCGAGCTCGGGGCCGGTGGTCACCGTCAGCACTGCGTCCACCACGCTCGCCCCTTCGGCGAGGAACTCGTTCTGGTCGACGGCGATCGAAATACCTTCGGTCCCTGTAGAACTCATGACACTCCTGGATCGTGCGTGACGGCGCCGGGCGCGGGCACGGGGGCCAGCGCGACCGTGATGTTGTCGCTGCCGCCGCTGTTCAAGGCGAAGTCGGCGAGCGCGCGGGCAGCGGCCTGCGGTGAGGTCTCGACGGTGAAGCCTGCCAGCGCGACGGCGTCGGGCAGGTAGTTCCACAGGCCGTCACTGCACAGCAGCAGGGTGCCCGGTTCGGTGGCGACCATGCGCTGCAGGCAGTGTGCCGACCACGGCGCTTCCCCGCCGTCGGCGCCGAGCCAGCGCAGCAGGGTGTGCGCGCGGGGGTCGTGCATGGCGGCTTCCTCGTCGAGGGCACCCGCGTCGACGAGCGCCTGGGCCCAGGAGTCGTCGACGCTGAGCCTGCGCGAAGCGGTGGGGTCGCCCGCCGCGAGCCAGAAGGCGCGGCTGTCACCGACATTGGCGACGGTGATCTCGGTGCCCTCCGGGGTCTCGCGCACGATCGCCGACACATACGTGCACGAGGGCGCGTATTCGCTCGAGCGGGACATCCCGCGCACGGCCGCGGTCGCGGTCGCCAGGCCCGCCATCGCGCTGTCCTGCGCGGAGCGGCCGTCGGCGAGCGCGGCCAGTGCCGCGTCGACACCGGACCTGGCCGCCGTGCCGGAGGCGGCCTGCGGGTCCTGGGAGGTGGACACGCCGTCGCTGACGACGATGACGCGCGTGCCGTCGCCGTCACGGACGGCCGCGGCGACGGCATCCTCGTTGCGGGAGTGGCTGATTCCGCGGTCGGTGAGGATGTACACCGTGCCGAGATCGTCCTCGAATCGATCGGGAACCGGTTTCGGGCTGCCGCACTGCACGCAGCGGCCGCCCTCGTAGCGTCGTTCCCCACAGGTCGAGCACTGCGGCACCGTGGCCGGATCGTGGATCGGCAGCGCGACTTTGCGCACGCCGAGCTCGCGGCCGCACCCCTCGCAGAAGCGGTGCCCCGCCCTGGCCGATCCCGCGCAGTCCGGACAACCGGGCGCGCTCACAGCGTGGTCCTCGGCCGCACCGCGTTCGCCTGATCCACCAGCACGAACCGGGTCCACATGTCGTCGGCTTCCCGAGCCAATGTCCGCAAGCATCGTTCCAACCCCGTCCGCACTCCCTGCTCGGTGAATTCCACGTCCAACAGCTTGCCTGCCGCGCTCGGTCGCTGCCCCGACCGGATCCAGTTCAGTGCCGCCTCCAGCACATGCATGCGTACCTGGGCGGTGCGGGCGCGCGAGTCCAGGCTCAGCCGTTCGACCCGCTCACCCGCCTCGCGCAGCAGTGTCTCGTCCAGGTCGGCCGGGTCTCGGCGCGCCAGCAGGGTTTCGACGGCGGAGACTCTGGCCTCGGTGAACATCGACGACGTGCGGTCCACCTGGTCGAGAACTGTCACCGCGCCGGTCCGGTCGCCTGCCGCGCGGCGCAGGCGGGCGGCGCCGAAGGCAGCGGAGAGGTAGGTGTGGTCGGTGCGCCACACCAGCTCGTAGAGAGCGAGCGCGCGGCGCAGGGCGGCCTCGTCGCCTTCGGCCCCGAGTTCCAGCGCGGCCGCCAACGCGAGTTTGGGGGCGGGCTCGCCGGGCAGTGCGGCGTAGACGGCCTCGAAATCGGCCGCGGCGGTGGCATGGTCGCCGGTCAGCAAGGCTGCCTCGGCGCGGTACCAGACCCGGCGCCAGTCGTACTCCAACTCCTCGGCCAGTGCGTCCAGGCGGGCCAGGGCGGCCTCGGGTTCGCCTGCTTCCAGTTCGGCGCGGACCAGGCGCAGCGGAATCTCCACCGACTCACCGGAGCCGGTGACCACCGCGCGCAGGCCCGCGGTCAGCGCCGCCTCCAGTTCCGCGGGGGTCGCCGCGTCGGTGGTGGCCAGCAGCGCGGCGCCGCTGTCGCCCGGATCGACCAGCGGGGCTGGCAGGCCGGTGATGAGCGCGGCGGGTTCGGGTGTGGTGCTGTCGATGCCGAAGACCGCGCGGGCCGGGCCGAACGAGCTCGACATACCGGGACGCGGGATGCCGTCGCCGGTGGCCAGCACCTCCCGCAGCACGCCGGTGAGCTGATCGGCCATCTCCGACATCGAGCCGAAGCGGGCCAGCGGCTCGTCGTCGGTGGCCCGCAGCAGAAATCGGTGCAGCGAATCATGCTGGGCGAGAAGCGGTTCGGTGTCGGGGGTCGGCAGTGGGCCGAGCTTGCCGTCGGCCGAGGCCACCCGCATCATCAGCACGGCCAGGGTGCGGCCCGCGGTGTAGACCTCGGTGGCCACGGTGGGCCCGGTCTCGGCGATCTCGGGTGCCTGATAGCCCAGGGTGCCGTAGATCGGGCTGGTGCGGTCGTCCATCGAGATGACGGCACCGAGGTCGATCAGCTCGAGCCGTTCCTCGGTCTGCATCACGTTGTCGGGCTTGAAATCGCAGTACGCCCAGCCGCGGGCGTGCAGATAGCCCAGCGCGGGCAGCATTTCGAGCACGTAGGCGATGGCTTGGGCCGGCGGCAGGTAGCTGTCGTTCTCGGCGCGGTGCTTGCGCAGGATCTGCTTGAGCGAGGTGCCGCCGACGTAGGCCATGACGATGTAGCCGACCGGCTCGCCGTCGGTGTCGGCGTGTTCGGTGAAGTTGTGGATCTTGACGATGTTGGGGTGGTCGACCTCGGCCAGGAACCGGCGCTCGGCCAGTGCCGCTGCCAAGGCGTCGCTGTCACCGGTGTCGATGAGGCCCTTGAGGACCACCCAGCGCTTGTTGACCCGATGGTCGACGGCCAGGTAGATCCAGCCGAGACCGCCGTGCGCGAGCGCGCCGGCCACCTCGTACTGCCCGCCCACCAGATCGCCTGCGCGCAGCCGCGGCACGAACGAGTAGCGGGTGCCGCAGTGCGGGCAGAATCCGGCGGTACGGCCGGGCACGCCGTCGTGGCTGCGGCCGACCGGCTTGTCGCATTTGCCGCAGTAGCGATCGGATTCGGGGACCTGAGGGTCGGTGAGCACGGCCGTGGCCGGGTCGACGCGCGGCACCGGCGGCACCTCGACCAGGCCGGCGCCGAGCCTGCCACGCGCGGCCGAGCGGGCCGACCCGGAGCGGTGGGTGCGCACCGAGCGGCTCGACGTGCGTCCGCTCGCGCTCACCGTCGGCGCGGAGGGGCTGTACACGGCGGTGGCGGTCGGGGCGGTACCGCAGGTTTCGCAGTAGCCGTCGGCGATCGTTCCGCCGCAACCGGGTTCGGCGCACACGCCGGGCGTTGGTGGCGGGGTGCCGTTGCGCGGCAGCGCGGTGGTGCGCGAGGACCGGCCGCCGTTGGACGCGTGCGCCGGGCTCGGCGGTGGCGCGCTCGCCACGGGGGCGGTGCCGCAGACGGCACAGTAGCCGTCTTCGACGGCGCCGCCGCACCCCGGTTCACTACAGGTCATGCTGTCCGCCCCGCTTTCTCCCCGATGATCGAACGATAGTCCGCGACCGCCCGGGTTACTGCGGCCAGATCGCATGGTGTCCGGCTGAGCAGGCCCGCGGCGATGCGGTCGGCGGCGAGCACGTCACGGTTCTCGCTGACGCCCAGACGTGCCGCCTTGGCGCGGTAGGCGGTGAGCCTGCCGCGGAGTTCGGCCCGCCGGTCCAGCAGGCCACGCGCCAATTCCTCTCGCCGCGTCGTGGTTTCGCCCGCCTGGGTGGCGCGGGCACGCAAGGCCAGGAGGTACTCCACCGTCGGGCGGGTGGGGTGCGGGCCGAGCGTGTCGAGCTCGGCGCGCAGTCGCGCCGCCGGTTCGCCGCCGCCGGGTAGTTCGCCCGTGGCGACTTTGTGTTCGGCCTGCGCGACCGTCTCGTCGGCGCGGCGCTGCAGCTCGTCGAGCCCGGTCAGTTGCCTGCGCAGGGTCTCGACCGCGCCGGGCAGATCGGCCGCGACCGCGAGATGCTCGGCATGCCGGGCCGATTCGGTCTCGACCAGCGCGGTGAGCGCGGCGAGTGCGGCCGTGACCTCGCCCGGCGCGAAACCGAGCGGGTCCGTTCCCGCCCGGCTCAACAGTGCCGCCAGCGGTTCGGCCGCCGCGTCCAGCGCGCCGTGCGCCTGCTCGACGCGCTGCTGCAGCGGGGCGAGCGCGCCGATGACCTGCCGGTCCACCGCCTCGACCTCCTCGGCGAACGGCGCGACGAAGGCGAACGCGGCGCGCATGCGCTCCAGTGAGTCCGCGATGCCGACGGTCACGATCGTTTCGGCGGGACCGGTGAGTCCACGCTGGGCCAGCGGAATCGGGATGCGGGCGATCTCGTGCGGGCGGCCGCGCAGCAGTTCGGTGAGACGGGCGCGGGCGCGATCGTCGACCCGGCCGCGCCCGCCGCGGATCTGCTCGGCCTCGGACACGATGGCGCGCACCCGGCCCAGGTCCTCCCAGAGTTCGCCGAGCGCCTTCTCCACCGGCGCCCAGCGCCGCGCGGTCTCCCCCGTCGGCGGGTACCGGCGGACCAGGGTAAGGCCGGGGTGGCGGTCCAGTTCCAGCAGCGTCGTCGTCACGGTCGCCAATTCCGCTGTGCGCGCTGTCAGTTCGCGATCGATCTCGACGATGCCGAGCATCGGCCAGGTCATCCCGCGTACCGGGGCACCGGCGGGCCCGGCGACGGGCCGAGTACCGCCAGGTGCTGCTGGTAGATCCGCTGCCAGGTGCCGTCGGTGCGGGCACGGTCGAGCACGCCGTTGACGAACCGGACCAGGTCGTCGCTGCCCTTCGGCACGCCGACCGCGTAGGCGCCGGTGCCGATCTGGTCACCGACCAGCTCCAGGTTGCGGTCCTGGGCGACCAGTCCCGCGAGGATCGGCTCGTCGCCGCTGATCGCGTCGACCGTGCCCTGCTGCAGGGCGACCAGGCAGTCGGTCCAGTTGGTCACGCCGAGCACACTGGGTGGCGTCGGCAACGAGAACAGCGGCGCCGCCGCCGTGGTGCCCTTGGTGACACACACCCGCTTGCCCGCCAGGCCCGCGGCGTTCGTGATCCCCGCCCCCTTCGGTGCCGCGATGCGTTGCGCCGCACGGTAGTAGACGCTGGAGAAATCGACGTCGCGGCGGCGTTCGCAGGTCGCCGAGAAGGTACGCACGATCATGTCGACCTTCTTCTCCCGCAGCAGCGGGATTCGGTCGGCGGCGGCCACAGAGCGCAGTTCGATCTTGTCGGGATCACCGAACAGGTCGCGCGCGATCTCGCGCGCCAGGTCGATGTCGAAGCCTTCGAGTCGTCCGGTGGACGGATTGCGGAACCCGAACATGTAGGTGTTCTGATCGACGCCGACCCGCAACCTGCCGTTCGCGACGATCGCCGCCATCGACGACCCGGCGGGCATCGCGCCAGGCTGCGGCCTGCCTGTGGGAGCCAGGGTCGCCTCGGTATCGCAGCCACCAGTGCCTTCTGCGGCCGGCGCCGACGTGATGGCCTCCGCACCGGGCAGCGGCGGCGCGACGGCAGTGGCCGGAATCGTCGACGGCTCCGGTGCGCCACCACAACCGGCGACCAACACGACCGCCGCGGCCAGTGCCGCCATCAGCAAGGGACGCCGCGTGCTCACAGGAACTCCTTGATTCGGGGCCACAGGCCGGTGATCACCGCGCCCGCGGCGGCCAGCAGGAGGATCAGCGTGCCGAAGGGGCTGAGGGTGAAGGTGGTTCCGGCGGCGTCGACGCCGTCGCGCAGGTCGGTGCGGGCCTGGGCGAGAGCGTCGCGGAGTTCGTGGTCGAGGCGGGCGAAGCTGGTGGCCGAGCTGTCGGGGCCGGTGCCGATCGCCTGGGTGACGGCGCCGGTGTAGTCGGCCTTCTCGTAGGCGGTGCGCTGGGCATTGTGACCCGCGGTCCAATTCGTCAGTGCGCGGCCCGCTTCGGAGTCGGCCGCGCCTGCGGCGGTGAGGCGCTGTTCCAGGTCGGTGGTGTGGGTGTGGAAGGACGCTTCGGGTGCGGTGATGTCGCCGCGCGTGATCAGGGCCAGCGTTTCGTCGGTGCGGGCCTGCTGGGCCAGGATGCGGGCGCCCGCCAGGTTCTCCACGCGCGCACCGGCACCCGAGTCACCGGTGTCGAGCAGGTGCGCGGCGGTCAGCGTGGCGCCCACCGACCACAGCACGGCAAGCAGGGCGGCGGCCCCGGCCAGGGCGACACCGGCGTTCACCAGCCGGTTGGTGCGGCGCAGCAGCACCACCGAACCGACGCCGCAGGCGGCAAGGACGAGCAGCAGGAGCACGATCGTGGTCAACGGAAGTGCCCCGATGCGGTGCTGGTCCTCGCGCACCGCGGCGAAGCGGGCCTTGTTGAGCTGTTCGGCGTTGGGCAGCAACGAGGTCTGCATCAGGTCAGAGGCCTGCCGCAGATAGGCGGAGCCGACGGGGAAGCCCTGCCGGTTGTTCGCGCGGGCGGTCTCCACCAGACCGGTGTAGGTCGGCAGGTCGGCGGCGATCCGGGCGACGATCGCCCTGGTCTGCGCGTCGGTCGCGCCCGCTGTCGCTTCCGCCAGTGCGGCGGCGGCTTCGGCGAGCGACTGCTCGTAGGTGTCACGCACCTGCGGTGATTCGATGCCACCGGACAGAAACGCGGTCGCCGCACCGGCATCGGCCGCCGACAGCGAGACGTAGAGGCTTTGCGCGGCGAACGCCAGCGGCTCGGTCCGGTCGAGCACCTGTTCGGTCCGCCCGGCCTTCGCGTCGAGCTGTTGTCCCGCAGTCAGTCCGGCGAGCACGCAGGCCACCGTGATCACCACGAGCACCACACCGAGCACACCCGGTGTCGTGGCGGCGAAACGCCGCAGCCACATCCCCGCGTCACGGATGGTCGCCGGTAGGCGAGATCCCACACCGTCCTCCTTCATCTCCCCGGGCGGTGTCTTCGATCGCGATAGTACGGGAGGCACTGACAATTCGCCCGGGCGACCGAAATCGGCTCCGCACAAGCGGATCGGGCCCATCGATGCGACAGGGTCCGCCACACCGATGGTGTGACGGACCCCGTCGGGTTCGGCGTAACGCGCTAGGTCACGCGCCCGCGACCTTCTCGCCCGGCTTGACGGCGGTGCCGACCTTGCTGAATCGCAGGACGCCGTCCTCGATCGGCGCCTTGTGCATCAGCGTGCGGTCGCGGTAGTAGTTGTTGACCAGCTTCCAGGCGCCACGGGCACCCTGACGCGGCATCGCGTCGTTGCCGCGCTGGATGTAGCCGGAGGTGAGCGCGCCACCCATCAGCGACTCGTCGGCGATGTCCTCGGGGTTGGCGTGCACCTCGAAGGTCGTGTAGCCGCGGTCGCGCATGATGTTCAGGACGCGGCACAGGTAGGCGGCGGCGAGGTCGGCCTTCAGCGTCCAGGACGCGTTGGTGTAGCCGATGATCATCAGGAAGTTCGGGATGTCGGAGTACAGGACGCTCTTGTAGGCGACGGTCTCGTTGAACTTCAACGGCTCGTCGTCGATGCTCATGGTGATGCCGCCGAGCATCTGCACGTTCAGGCCGGTGGCGGTGACGATGATGTCGGCCTCGAGCTCCTGGCCGGACTCGGTCAGGATGCCCTTCTCCGTGAACTTCGCGATGCGGTCGGTGACGATGTCGGCCTTGCCGCTCTTGAGCACCTTGAACAGGTCGCCGTTGGGCACCACGCACAGGCGCTGATCCCACGGGTTGTAGCTCGGGGTGAAGTGGCGCAGGTCCACGTTCTTGCCGACCTGCAGCCGCACCTGGGTCAGCATCAGCTTCTTGGCCAGCTCGGGGTTGGTGCGCGAGAGCTGGAAGCTCGCACGCTGCAGGGCGATGTTGCGAGCGCGGCCGATCTTGTAGGCGATCTGGTCGGGCACGCGCGACTTCTTGAAGCCGACCGCGACCGGGTCCTCGGAGGGCAGCGCCTGGATCCAGGTGGGCGAACGCTGCAGCATGGTGACGTGCGCGGCGTCGTCGGCCATCGACGGGATCAGCGTGATCGCGGTAGCGCCGGAACCGATGACGACGACCTTCTTGCCCTTGTAGTCCAGGTCCTCGGGCCAGTGCTGCGGGTGCACGATCCTGCCCTGGAAGTCGTCCTGACCGGGGAAGGTGGGCTGGTAGCCCTCGTCGTAGTTGTAGTAGCCGCTGGCGCCGACCAGGAAGTTGGCGGTCCAGGTCTCGGTCTCGCCGGTCGCCTCGATCAGGGCGGTCACGGTCCACACGGCCGAGGCGCGGTCGAAGTCGGCGGTGACGACCTTGCGGCCGAAGGTGATGTGGTCGGTGACGCCGTACTCCTTGGCGGTGTCCTCCACGTACTGCCGGATGCTGGCGCCGTCGGCGAGCACCTTCGTGCCGATCCAGGGACGGAACCCGAAGCCGAAGGTGAGCATGTCCGAGTCGGAGCGGATGCCGGGGTACTTGAACAGGTCCCAGGTGCCACCGATGTTCTCGCGGCGCTCCAGGATCGCGTAGCTGCGTCCGGTCTGCTCGCGGGTGAGGTGACAAGCCGTGCCGATTCCGGACAGGCCAGCGCCGATGATCAGTACGTCGACATGCCGCGTCATTGAGGAAACTCGTTTCGTAGGGTCCGTCGCCGCTCGCGCATCGTCGCCCGAGCCTCCGGCAAGATTACGTGTTTCGCATAGTTACGTCTAGTTCGATTCGGTCGCGCCGTGGCGTGTCGGGGGTTGCGCGCACGGTGATCCGAATCCGTGACGCCGCCGCCTTCGGCGGTCAGAGTCGATAACCGACTCCCATCACTGCGACGAAAAGGCGGACATGACCGAGCGCGGACTGTCGTTCCACTGGTTCCTGCCCACGTATGGCGATTCGCGCGGGCTGGTCGCCGGCGGACACGGCAGCTTCATGTCCGGCGATCGCCCGGCCACGCTGCGCTACCTGAACCAGCTCACGGCCGCGGCCGAGGACAACGGCTTCGAGGGCGTGCTGACCCCGACCGGCGCGTGGTGCGAGGACGCCTGGCTGACCACCGCCATGCTGGTGCAGACCAGTGAGACGCTGAAGTTCCTGGTGGCGCTGCGTCCCGGCCTGGTCAGTCCCACCCTGGCGGCGCAGATGGCGGCGACCTTCCAGCGGCACTCCGGCGGCAGGCTGCTGCTCAATGTCGTCACCGGTGGCGAGCCGCGCGAGCAGCAGGCCTACGGCGACTTCCTGGACAAGGCGCAGCGCTACGCCCGCACCGGAGAGTTCCTGCACATCGTGCGGGAACTGTGGGAGTCGACCGAGCCGATCAGTTTCACCGGCGAGCACCTGCGGGTGCGCGACGCGCTGCTCAGCGCCCGGCCGGACCCGGTTCCGCCGGTGTTCTTCGGCGGCTCCTCCGGCCCGGCGGGCCCGGTGGCCGCCCGCTACGCCGACACCTATCTGACCTGGGGCGAACCCCTCGACGCGGTGGCGAACAAGCTCGACTGGATCCGGGGCCTGGCCGCGATCGAGGGCCGCACCGTCGACTTCGGCCTGCGCATCCACGTGATCAGCCGCGACACCGCCGCCGAGGCGTGGGCGGAGGCCGACCGGCTGCTGGCCGGTATCGCGCCGGGCGAGATCGCGCGGGTGCAGGCCAGCCTCGCCAACAGCGAGTCCGAGGGTCAGCGCCGGATGGCGCAGCTGCACAACGGGCGCACCGACGGGCTCGAGATCGCCCCCAATCTGTGGGCCGGGGTCGGTCTGGTCCGTGGCGGCGCGGGGACGGCGCTGGTCGGCTCGCACGCGGAGGTGGCCGAGCGGCTGCTCGAGTACGCCGCGCTCGGGATCGACCATTTCATCCTGTCCGGGTACCCGCATCTGGAGGAGGCGTACTGGTTCGGGGAGGGTGTACTGCCGATTCTGGAGCGCAAGGGCGTGTGGCGGCACCCGTCCCGGCCCGCCGCGGTGCCGGTGGTGGCGCCGTTCACAGCGGCGGCCAGTAGCTGAACCTGGCAGTCGATGCAGTGTGGCAGCCACTGCTGGTGACCGTGCATTCCGCCCTGCCGAACCGGCGAACGGGACGGTGTACCTGGCGTCGCCGTGCTCGCCTTTGAATCGCCATACTTCCGGCCATCGGTGCAGTGATGCACGCCATGCATCACACAACCGCACTCCCCCAAGCGTTTTCGGCATCGAGTGCATCCGGCGTTCCACGTGAATCAGCCCGTCACCAGGGGGTCGGCAGCGTCGGCGATACGCTCGGTCTCGTGACCCTCACCGTCGGCTTCGATCTCGACATGACCCTCATCGACTCGCGTCCCGGTGTCGCCCTGGCGATCGACACCCTCGCGCGCGAGTTCGATCTGCCGATGGTGGGCAGCCACTTCGCCGACCACCTCGGGCCGCCGCTGGCCACCCTGCTCGCCGACGCGGGCGCACCCGACGACCTGATCCCCCACCTGGTCACCCGGTTCCGCGCGCTCTACCCCGATGTCGTCCCGCACATCCCCGCGCTGCCCGGCGCGACCGCCGCGCTCGACACGGTGCGCGCGGGCGGCGGACGCACGCTGGTCGTCACCGGCAAGTTCGAGCCGAACGCGCGACTGCACATCGACCATCTCGGCTGGACGATCGACCGTCTCGCCGGTGACCTGTGGTCCACCGGCAAGGCCGACGTCCTGCGAGCCGAATCCGCCCACGTCTTCGTCGGCGATCACGCCGGGGACATGCGCGGCGCCAAGGCCGCCGAGGTGCTCGCGGTGGGCGTGACGACGGGCCCCTACGACGCCGACGGATTGCGGGCCGCCGGCGCCGATGTCGTCCTCGACGACCTCACCCAGTTCCCCGATTGGCTGGCCGGCTACGCGGCGGGCCGCGGATAGGACCGGAACCACCTGCGCGCGGCCGGGTTCGCGGCCCGGAACCTCGCCACGCTCCCGCCCGTTGTCGTGGCATGTCGACGGACCCCTACTGGAATCACAACACGCAGTACCACCCCTGGATCCTCGAGCAGGTCCCGGCCGAGGCCCGCACCGCACTCGACATCGGTTGCGGCGACGGACTGCTCGCCCGCAAGCTCGCCACCCGTTGTGACGCCGTCCTCGGCGTCGACATCGACGACAAGGTGATCGCCACCGCACCGCCTGCGCACAATGTGCATCTCGAGCAGGCCGACTTCCGTGAGCTCGACGACACCTTCGACATGGTCACCGCGGTCGCGACCCTGCACCACGTCCCGATCCGCGACGGCATCGCGGCGCTACGCCACCTGGTCGCACCCGGCGGCACCCTCGCGGTGGTCGGTCTGTGGAAGATGCATCCCCTCACCGACTTCCACTACCTGCCGTTGCTGCCCGCCATCCGGGGCCTGGACTGGTGGCGGCGTCGCGAACTCGGCGGACCCGGTGCCGCCGTGCGCGACCCGCGGGAAACTCTGTCCGAGATCCGTTCGGTGGCCGGCGAATTGCTGCCCGGCGCGCAGATCCGCCGCCGTCTCCTGTGGCGATACACCCTGCTGTGGCGCCGCCCGCGTCAGCTCGGGTAGGCCGCCACCAAACCGCCGTCGACGACGATGTCCTGCCCGTTCACATAGGACGCGTCGGCGGATCCGAGGAAGGCGACAAGAGCGGCTATCTCGTCGGCCGCGCCGAAACGGCCGGCCACCACCCGGCCCGCCGCCATCGCCGCGAAGTCTTCGCTCATCGCGCCCGCGGACATCGGGGTGTCGATGTAGCCGGGGCTGATCGAGTTCACCCTGATTCCGCGCGGGCCGAGTTCGGTGGCCAGGGTGCGGGCCAGGTTGTGCACGGCGGCTTTCGTCGCCGCGTAGAGGGTCAAGGAGCTGTCGGCGCGGTGCAAGGTCCAGGAGGCATTGAGGACGACGGACGCGCCCGCCGTGAGCAGCGGCAGAGTCTTCTGGACGGTGAAGAAGACCCCTTTGAAGTTGACGGTGACGGCGTGGTCGAAGGTGTCCTCGGTGATGTCGGGGAACGGTGCGAAGGTGCCGGTGCCCGCATTGGCGAAGACCAGATCGAGGCGACCGAAGCGGGTGGCGATCGCCTCGGTCAGCGCATCCAGGGCGGTGAGGTCCGCGGTGTCGGCGGCGATACCGGTTGCCTGCGGGCCCAATTCGGCCGCAGCGACGCGCACCCGGTCTTCGGTGCGGCCGGTGACGACGACCTGCGCGCCTTCCTCGATCAGCCGGCGGGCGGTGGCCAGGCCCATGCCGCTGGTGCCACCGGTGACGAGGGCGATCCTGTCGGTGTAGCGGTTCATGCGAGTCCTCCGGTGAGATGGTCGGCGACGGCGGGGAGCCAGGCCTGCTGGTTGTTGCCGACGAGGTGATCGCCGCCGGGGACGCGCAGATAGCGCCCGTTCGGGGCGTGGTCGGCCAGTGCCGCGCCGTCGGCGACGCCGGGGATGTGGTCGTCTCCGCCGTCGACAACCAGGAGCGGGCAGCGCAGCATCGGTGCGCGCTCGGTGAGGTCAACGGTGGCGGCGAACGATGCGGCGGCCGAGAGTGATCCGGCGCGACGGGTCATCAGGTCACGCACCGGGTCGGGCAGGGTCGACCAGTCCAGACGGTAGGGCCCGCTCACCGTGGCGGCCACGATGATGCGCGGGTCCCGCGCCGCGGCTGCCGCGGCGTAGTAGCCGCCGAGACTCAGCCCGACGACGCCGACCCGTGCGACACCGAGAGCGTCGATCGCCGCGCCGATGACCGCGGGATAGTCACTGGTGAGGGTCGATTCTCCGATGCGGGCGCCTTGCCCGGGACCGTCCATGGCGAAGACCGCGATGCCCCGCGCGAGGAGCGCGTCGGCGAGGACGTGGAATTCGTCCTTGCTCGAGTCGAGGCCGGGCACCACGATCACCGTGCCCACCGCATCGGCGGGCCCGCGAAGGATGCCGGTGAAATCCGGACCGGTGATCCGTCGCGCTGTCGGTTCCAGCAGGGAAAAGCCTTGTTCGGCAGCGGAGTCCGCCGCTTCGGCATGGGCCACGTGGTTCTCGTCGGGAACGAGTGTCGCCAGGTGCGACCAGCGGGCCGCCACCAGGAGATGGTGGCCGCGGGTGATCGCCGAACCCGGTGCTGTCCGGTACCTGGCCGCGGCCGCCGCACACGCCGGTGCCCAGTCGGCGGGCGTGGCGATCTCGGCGCAGGTCCGCCGGTAGTCGTGCGGATCGATACCGGCACCGGTGGCCCGGCTGAACAGCGCCTCGACCAATTCGGCGCTCATCGGGTGGAGCTCGTGGTCAGCACGGCTTTGCCGCGTACCCGGCGTTCCCGCAGGTCGACGAGCGCACGCGCCGTCTCGGACCAGTCGGCGACCAGCCCGATTTCCGGATGCAACCTGCCCTCGGCCACCAACCGCACCAGGGTGCCGAGATCGCCGCCGTATGGTCCACCCGCGTAGTGGAAGTGGCGGATCGTCGCGTTTTCGGGACCGGCGAAGAAGTCGAAGAAGTTCAGCGTCGCCGGGATGCGGGCGGCCTGCCCGAACCAGATCAGGGTGCCGCCGGGCCGGAGCCGGGCCAGGCACGCCGCCACCGCGGAACCGCCGGTCGACTCGAGCACGAGGTCGAACGGGCCTGGCGCGTCCGCGATGTCGTGCACCACGTGGGCGGCGCCGAGTGCCGACAGCCTGCTGCCGCGTTCCGGCGTCGCCGTCACCGCGGTGACCTCGGCTCCCGCACCCGCGGCCAGTTCGGTGACGTAGTGCCCCACCCCGCCGGACGCCCCGGTCAGCAATATCCGCGCACCCTGCACGGCGCCCGCCGCGCGGAGCAGGCGCACGGCCGTGATCCCGGCCAGCGGCAGGGCCGCCGCCCTCACCGCGTCGAGCGCGTCGGGCAGCACGGCGAGCGCATCGGTCGGCACCGCGACGTAATCGGCCCAGCCACCCAGCGGCGGATGACCGACCACCCGTGACCCTATCCGCGGACCCGACCCGTCGGCCGCGGCCTGCACGACCAGCCCGGCGACGTCCTTGCCGGGCAACAGATCCGGGTGCGGATTCTCCAGCAGGAACGTCTCGCCGCGGTTCGGGGCGAAGGCTTCGACGCGCACCAGCGCCTCGTCGGAGCGCGGCACCGGTTCGGCCGCCTCGGTGAACGCGACCGGTCGCTCCGGATCGCCGGTCGGAATCAAACGCTGCATGCCCCGAGGTAACCGCCGCGCGGGCCCGATCGGCCAACAACCCGGCGGTCATCCCGACAACGATCGGTTGTCGCCGCTGGGTACGGCTACAGTCGACGACCGTGGATCTGGATCTGGCGACCGTGCGTGCCTTCGTGTTCGTCGCCGAGGAACGGCATTTCGGCCATGCCGCCGCGGCCCTGGGGCTCAGCCAGCAAGCGCTGTCCAAACGGGTGGCGCGGCTGGAATCGACCCTCGGCGTCCGGCTCCTCGACCGCGACCATCACGGGGTGCGGCTCACCGGCGACGGTGTCCGCTTCCTGCCGGGCGCACAGGAAATCCTCGAAGCGAACGACCGTGCCGTCGCCGCACTACAGGCGGAGCAGCGTCCCTTGCGCGTCGATGTCTGGGGACATCTCTACGCGCCGCTGCGCACCCTCGCCGGGATCGCGACCGCGCCGGGCGTGCCGCCACTGGAACCCGGCCACGGGCGCGACCTGCCCGCCGTCGCCGCCGCCCTCACCCACGGTGACATCGACGCCGGATTCGGCCGGGTCCACCCACCCCTGCCCGCGGGCCTCACCCATCGCCTGATCCGCCTGGAACCGGTCGACGTGCTCGTCAGCGCCGACCATCCGCTGGCCACGGCCACCGAACTGCGCCCCGACCGATTGCGCGGCAGCGTCCTGCACACCCCTGCCACCCTGGACCGCCTCGATTTCCTGGCCCGTTTCGCGGACCGATTCGGTATCGCAGAGCATCACGTCACCCCGAATCTCGGCTTGGCGCCGATGCTTTCCGTGCTGGCGGCCGACCCGCGCGGCTTCGTGCTGCTGCCCGCGGACGTGCCTGCACCGGAGATCCCCGGCGTCCGCGCGATCCCACTGGTCGATCCGACGCCGCTCTACGCGTGGTCGCTGATCTGGCGCTCCCGCCCTGAACCGCCGCAGCTCGAAGCCCTGCTCACCGCCTTGGTCCGGACAGCGGGCGAACGGCGGTGGCTCGACTACGATCCGGCCAGCGACTGGTTGCCCGCCGAGGCGTAGCCACCGCACCGCGGGCGGAACGGTTTTCGCCGCGGGCGCACCGGGTGATACAGTCCGGCCAGTTTTTCACGGGGAGGGTTTCTCATCAGCGCATCGCCGACAGTCGTGCGGCGCACCGGTTCCGGGGCGCCGCGGTGACGATGAATCGCACCAGATGGATCGTGGCGGGCATCGTCGCCGTGGTCGTTGCCATCGTCGCCGTGATCGTGGTGGTCGTGGTGACCCGCGACAAAGATCCGCGCGAATTCGTGGCCGAGCGCTACCAGCGTGCCCGCCAGCTCGACCAGGTCAACGACGGGCTCGCGTTCACCGCGGCCGCCGCACCGGCCGCCGTCGCCGCCGCGATCGCCAAGGCCACCGACCCGCGCGACCGCCGCAACACCGGCGACAACCACTACCTGCGCTTCGACTCCGATCTCGTCGCGGTGTCACCGCACGCGGGCGGATCGCTCGTGCTTGTCGACAGTCTCGCCAACGGCACCCGCCGCCACCATTCGCACACCAGCACCTACGGCTGGAACAGCGGCTCCGCGGCGGGGGATTTCCGCGGCGGCGGCAGCGACAACGGCGGCAAGTAGTTCATCGAGGCGGCTCGCCTCACACAGCACAGGAGGACCTCATGCTCGCCGACCTGGCGGCGGACGCGGGCGCCGCGCTCGCCTATTCCGCGGTGGGAATCGTGTTGATGGCTGTCGGTTTCGGCATCGTCGACCTGCTCACGCCCGGCGACCTGCGCGCCCAGATCTGGCTGGAACGCAACCGCAATGCCGCGATCCTGCTCGCCTCGAACCTGTTCGGCGTCGGCATCATCGTGGCCACCGCCATCTGGACCTCCGAGGGCAAGATCGCGCAGGCGCTGCTGGCCAGCGCGATCTACGGCGTGATCGGCCTCGCGGCGATGGCGCTGGCGTTCGTGCTGCTCGACGCGCTCACCCCCGGTGATTTCCGGGCCGTCGTCGCCGATCCGGAACCGCATCCCGCGGTGTGGGTCACGGCGTCGGCGCACGTCGCGGTCGCGCTGGTGGTGGCCGCGGGCCTCACCTGATGCCCGTGCACCGCCTGGCCAGGGCGGCGCTGCTGGCGACCGTGTTCGTCTGCGCCGCCTGCGGTCTGGTGTACGAGCTGTCGCTGGTCACCCTCGGCAGCTACCTGATCGGTGACACCGCGGCACAGGCCTCGATCACGCTGAGCGTGATGGTGTGCGCGATGGGTGTCGGCGCGCTCGCCGCGAAACCGTTGCGCCGCCACGCGGCCGCCGCGTTCGTCGCGGTCGAGCTGGCGCTGGCCGTGATCGGCGGGCTGTCGGTGGCGGCGCTCTACGCCAGCTATGCCTGGCTCAACGTCTATACCGGCATGCTGGTGCTGGCCGCGGCCGTGATCGGGATGCTGATCGGGGCCGAGATCCCGCTGCTGATGGAGTTGCTCCAGCAGGTCCGCAAGCAGGAAGCCAGTGGCGCGGTCGCCGATCTGTTCGCCGCCGACTACGTCGGTGCGCTGTTGGGCGGGCTGGCGTTCCCGTTCCTGTTGCTGCCGGTGTTCGGGCAGATCCGCGGCAGTCTCGTTGTCGGCGTGGTCAATGCCGTCGCCGGACTGGCGTTGGCGTTCTTCTTCTTTCGCGCCCAGATGACGCGCGCGGCCCGGCACGTTCTGGTCGCCGCCACCGTGGTCGTGGCCTGCGGGCTCACCGGGACCTACCTCTACGCCGACCGGTTCGAGGCGACCGCGCAGCAGGCGCTGTTCGCGCATCCGATCGTCTGGCAGTCACGCACGCCGTACCAGCAGATCGTGCTCACCGAATCGTTCTCCCCGTTCGGCACCACCGATACCCGCCTCTATCTCAACGGTGGGCTGCAGTTCTCCTCGGTCGACGAATATCGCTATCACGAGGCGCTGGTGCATCCGGTGCTCGCGGGCACGCGTCGTTCGGTGCTGGTCCTCGGCGGCGGCGACGGCTTGGCGCTGCGCGAGATCCTGCGCTACCCGGACGTCGGCC
Organism: Nocardia sp. NPDC060259; assembly: GCF_042728775.1. Classification (NCBI taxonomy): domain Bacteria; kingdom Bacillati; phylum Actinomycetota; class Actinomycetes; order Mycobacteriales; family Nocardiaceae; genus Nocardia; species Nocardia sp. NPDC060259. Next base: position 28,140 of record NZ_JBHXAY010000023.1, on the reverse strand, counting down.
AGGTGACGCTGGTCGAACTCGACCCGGCGATGATCGAGCTCGCCCGTACCGACGAACGCCTGACCACGCTCAACCAGCGCTCCTTCGACGACCCGCGCGTGCGGGTCGTCACCGCCGACGCGTTCACCTGGTTGCGCGGCGCGCCAGGGCTTTTCGACGCGGTGATCGTCGACCTGCCCGACCCGGACCAGACCTCGGTCGCCAAGCTGTACTCGCGGGAGTTCTACGCGATGACCGCGAATGTGCTGGCGCCCGGCGCCCGCATGGTGGTGCAGTCCGGGTCACCGTTCTTCGCGCCGCGCTCCTTCTGGACCATCGACGCCACCCTCCGGTCGGCCGGGCTGCGCACGACGCCGTACCACGTGGATGTTCCGAGCTTCGGCGACTGGGGTTTCATCCTCGCCGCGACCGGGCAGAGCCCGGCACCGGCGCTGCGCTCCCCCGGCCCACTGCGTTCCCTCGACGATCACACCCTCACCGCGGCCACCGTGTTCCCGCCGGATCGCCGCGCGGTCGATCCCGAGGTGTCGACCCTCATGCGCCCGGTGATCCAAGACCTGCAACGCCAGGAATGGCGGTGACGCTCACACGGCGGCGGCGTGCGTGGTCCGGCGGCCATTGGGCGCGCTGACCAGGCCGAAGGCGATCAGGCTGTCGGCGGTGTCGCGGATTGTGTCCTCGACCGGGCGCATCGTCCAGCCCAGTTCCCGCCGCGCCTTCTCGGCGCTGACGTATTCGGTGCGGCCCAGGACCGGCACCGTCAGCCGGACGCCCTTGTCGAACACCGCGACCAGGCGGACCAGCCAGTTCGGGAGGACCCGGGTCGGCACCCGGAAGCCCTGCGGGTCGTAGTCACGCGCCAGTAGCCGGGCGAGGTCGCCCATCCACAGCGGATCGGCCGCGCAGATGTACCGATTGCCCGCCGCCGCAGGCACTTCCATCGCCAGCCGATGCGCGACGGCCAGGTCGCGGACGTCGACCGGCGTCCATCCGGTACGCACCGACCCCGGCACATCGTGGTTGAGCAGACGGCGGATCGGCTCGTGTGAGGTGCTGGTCGTCGCGTCGAGCAACGGACCGAGCACCATTCCCGGATTCACCGCGACGAGTTCTATACCGCCGCCGAGTGATTCGACGAACTCCCAGGCGGCGCGCTCGGCAAGGGTCTTGCTCTTCTGATACGCCGGGATACGGTCGACGACCGACCAGTCGGCCTCGGTGCGCACCTCGTCCACGTCGTGGCCGTAGGCGACCGCGGCCACCGACGAGGTGAGCACGACGCGCCGCACCCTGGCCGCCGCGGCGGCGCGCAGCACCCGCAGAGTGCCGTCGACGGCGGGGCCGATCAGGGCCTGCTCGTCGTCCGGCGGCGCGGACGGGAACGGCGAGGCGACGTGCAGCACCGCGTCGCAACCCGTCACCGCCTCGACCCAGCCGGTGTCGTCGTCGAGCGTGGCGGCGACGAACTCGAGCTCACCGCCGGTGCGGCGGGCGAGCTCGGTCAGGTGGGCGCGCTTGGCATGTGCGTCGAGGTCGCGCACGGTGCCACGGACGGCGTAGCCGTGCTCGAGCAGTTCGGCGATGCAGTGGCCGGCCACGAAACCTGTCGCGCCGGTGACGAGTACCCGTGTGGTCATGGTGTCAACCCTTCGTCCTACGGTGGAGACCGCACATCTGAGCGGTGCTCAGTTAATCTAAACACTGCATAGATTTTCTGTCCAGTGCGGATTCTCGCCGGGTGCTCGCATACGCTCGGAGGGTGAAGCGCACCAGATACCACCACGGCGACCTGCGGGCGACGTTGATGGACGCCTGCCTGCGCCTGATCGAGAGCGAAGGCCTCGCGGCCGTGAGCCTGCGCCGCGTCGCCCGCGAGGCCGGGGTCAGCAGCGGCGCGCCCTATCACCACTTCGCGGACCGCGCCGCGCTGTTGTCGGCGCTGTCGGTCGACGGTTTCCAGCAGCTCGCCGCCGACCTCGCCGCGGCCACGGCCGCGGCCACCACACCACTGGGCGCGCTGACCGATCTCGCCGATGCCTACGTGCGGTTCTCCCGCGAGCATCCGGCGCAGTTCCGGCTGATGTTCCGGCCCGAGCTGTCCGAGCCCGACAAGCACCCCGACGCGCACACCGCCGCCGACGCCGCGTTCCAGATCCTCGACGACACCGTCATCGAGGCGGTCGCGGCCGGCGTGCTGCCCGCGGACCGCGCCGAAACCCTCGCGGTCGCCTGGTGGGGGCTGGCGCACGGCCTGGCCTCGCTGTGGCTGGACGGACAACTAGAGAAGCGCAGCGAACAGCTCGGCACGCAGGCGCCCGAGCTGGTCGACGCGATCATGCGCGCGTTCACCGACCTCATCGCCCCGCCCCGCCCCGGCGCCTGACGCGCCGTCGCCTATTCCCCCTGCCGGGCCCACGCGCTCACCTACAGTGGGTAGCACCACATTTCCCTCGTGTGCCCACCTCGAGCAGGAGACCCGATGTCTGCCACCGCGAAACTCGATCCCGTGGTCGAAGTGTTCGTCGACGCGCTCAACGCCCAGGACACCGGCCGCTTCTACGGTGTGCTGACCGAGGACGCGACCATGTCCGACGACGGCGTGGAACGCAATCTCGCGCAGTGGACCGAAGCCGAGATCTTCAGCAGCAACGGGCGTCTGGAGGTCGAGTCGGTCGACGCGGACGGCCTGGAGCTGACCGCCGACTACACCAACAGCCGTTGGGGCTCGATGCGCACCACCTGGCGGTTCGTCGTGCGCGACGGGCTGATCAGCCGATTCGAAACCGGACAGGCGTGAACGACAATCACTTGCTGACCCCGCGGTACGGCCAGGGCTCCCTCGCCGATCTGCTTCCCTCCGTGCTCGCCTGTCTCGGCGTCGACGGCGAAACCGACCGGCTCGCCCTCGGTCTCGATGTCGATCGGGTGTGCGTGCTGCTCATCGATGGCCTGGGCGCGCAGGCACTGGCCGCCAATGCCGATGCCGCGCCGTTCCTGTCGAGCCTGCCACCGGGGACGATGACCGCGGGGTTCCCGAGCACCACCGCCACCAGCCTCACCACCCTCGGGACCGGCCTGCCGCCTGGCGAGCACGGCGTCGTCGGCTACCTGCTGCGCCTGCCCGACGAGGAACGGCTGTTCAATACGCTGCGCTGGACCCTCATCGGCGACGGCCCGAAGGTCGACGCGCTGACCGCGTTCCCGCCCGACCGAATCCAGCCGCAGCCCACCGTCTTCCAGCGCGCCACCGCGGCCGAGATCGCCGCGATCCAGGTCGCGCCCGGCTACCAGGACGGCTCCGGCCTGACCAAGGCGGGCTGGCGCGGCGGCGGTTTCCGGCCGACCTTCTCGGTCGGCGATCTCGTCGACGGTGTGCTGCAGGCGATCACCTCGGCGCCGAAAACCCTGGTCTACACCTATCACGCGGATCTCGACACCACCGGTCACGCTCGCGGCCCCGCCTCGCGGGCCTGGCGGTTCGAACTCGCCAACGCCGACCGTATCGCCGCCGAACTCGCCGCGCGACTGCCCGAACGCACGGCGCTGATCGTCACCGCCGACCACGGCATGGTCGAGCTCGTCGACCGGATCGACTTCGACACCCACCCGTACCTGTCGGAGGGTGTGGTGACGCTCGGGGGCGAACCGCGCGCCCGCCACGTCTATACCGCCGAGGGCGCGAGCGCCACCGTCGAAGACACCTGGATCGGGTCGCTCGGGGGCGACTTCCTGGTCAAGACCCGCGCCGAGGCGATCGAGGCAGGCTGGTTCGGGCCGCGGGTCACCGCCGACGCCGCGGCCCGCATCGGCGATCTCGTCGTCATCGCGTGCGGTGACGGTGGCGTTGTGCGCACCGGAGCCGAGCCGTTGCAGTCGATGATGGTCGGCCACCACGGCTCACTGACCGCCGCCGAACAGCTCGTTCCGCTGCGGATCCACCGCACCTGAGCCGTACCGCCTAGTCTGTAGGCCACTCGACGCGCAACCGCGCTCGGCGAACACTCCAGGAGGAATCATGCACGCCACCACCCGAACCGGCGCGCTCGCCGTCGGCGTCGCGGTCCTGGCGGTCCTGGCGAGCGGCTGCGCCGAGGTCGAGCGGGTGCTCAACCAGGGTGGCGACACTCCGTGCCGCGAGTACGTCAACCAGGAGGCCGACACCAAGCGGATCACCATCACCAAGGCGATCAAGGAGCGCAACGGCACCGACAACGAACCGGCGGGCACCCTGGTCGACTCGATGATCGTGCAGGTCGACCTGCTGTGCGCGGGCCAGCGCAATATCGACACCCCGATCAAGAACGCCGACATCGCCGGCCTGTTCCTGAACAAGTAGCCGGCGGCGGCGTCAAGCCGCCACGACAGGGCATGCGCCGGTGACCTGGCCGTCCTCCGGCAATCGGCGCACAGACCGGTGGCGCAGCTGATAGACAGGAAAGCGCCACCGACGAGCAGGGAGTGAACGTGGGCGCACACGACCCGATCGCCGGATCGCCCAGGCCGGACCGGCTCGCGGACTATCGTGGCGCGCTCGAACAGCAGTGGAACCGGCTCGCGGCGCCGTCGCGCCCCCTGCAGTTGCCACGCGACACCGGCCCGGTGCGCGAGGAGGTGGCCAAGTCGTGGCAGCGCTCGCTGAACACGGTGGACCCAGCCCAGACCGTCGCCCCCGGTTTCGACGACATCAGCGACCGCTGGTCGGAGTCGCCGCTGCGCAGGCCGGTCACCGAACTCGCGGGTCAGCTGCGCGGAATCGCCGAGGACTCCGGCTATCTCGCTGTCGTCAGTGACGAATCGGGCACCATCTTGTGGACCGCGGGCGATCGCACCCTGCGCCGCCAGGGCGAACAGGTGAACTTCGCGCCGGGCGGCGTCTGGGACGAAAGCCATATGGGCACCAACGGATTGTCGCTCGCGTTGCACGACGACAAGGCCGTCACCGTGTTCTCCGCCGAACATCTGGTGGCCGCCCTGCACGGCTGGGTCTGCTATTCCGCGCCCATCCACGGCCCCGACGGCAGGCAGGTCGGCGTGCTCGATCTGTCCTCGAGCTGGGAACGGTCGCATCCGATGGTGATGACCTCGGTGCGCGCGCTGGTGACCGCGGTGGAGACGATGCTGCGCGCCGAAGCGCCGACCCCAGCACCGGGCGTCCGGCTCGAATGCCTCGGCGCCGCACGGCTGCTGCGCGACGGCAGGCCGGTTCCGCTGCCACCGCGGCAGCTCGAGATCCTGGCCCTGCTGGCGCTGGAACCCGAGGGCTATACGCCCGAACAGCTCCATGCTGCGGTCTACGGTGACCGGGCGGTGTCGCTGAACACGCTCAAAGCCGATGTCTCGCATCTGCGCCGGGCCACCCGCGGCGAGATCGCCAACCGGCGCTACATGCTCACCGGACCCGTGTCCTGCGATGCGGTGGACCTGCTCGCGGCCATCGAGGGCGGCGATCTCACCTCGGCACTGTGGCTGTATCGCGGTCCGCTGCTGCCCGGTTCGGACCTGCCCGGCGTCGAACAGTGGCGGGCCCACCTCGATGTCGGCATCCGCAACGCGGTGCTCGGCAGCGACCGCGCCGAACACGCGGTCGCGTTCGGCCAGCGCTGCCCTGGCGATGTCGCCGTGCACGAGCACGCCCTGCGCCTGCTGCCACGCGAGGACGTCCGCCGGGCCGTCGTCACCGCCCGTCTCTACACCGCGCGCCAGGGCTGACCTGCGCACACGCGCTCACCAACCTCGTACCAACCTTCGCCGACCATAGTGTGTTCCACCACGCACGGGTCGCGAGGAGCGAGGCGCATGATCTACGGCAAACCCGGATCGGATACCGGCATAGTCAGCTATGCCGCCCGGTACGACAACTTCATCGGAGGTGACTGGGCCGCCCCCATCGAAGGCCGCTACTTCGACAACACCTCCCCCGTCGACGGCGAGATCTTCTGCGCGGTGGCCAGATCCACCGCCGCCGATATCGACATGGCACTCGAGGCCGCGCACCGGGCCACCGACCGCTGGGCCGCGACCCCGGTCGCCGAGCGGGCCGACATCCTGAACAAGATCGCCGACCGGATCGAGAACAGCATCGAACCGCTGGCGGTCGCCGAGACCTGGGACAACGGCAAGCCCGTCCGCGAGACGCTGGCCGCCGACCTGCCGCTGGCGGTCGACCACTTCCGCTACTTCGCCGGCGTCCTGCGGGCCCAGGAAGGTGGGATCTCGCAGATCGATCCCGACACCGTCGCCTATCACTTCCACGAGCCGCTCGGCGTCGTCGGGCAGATCATCCCGTGGAACTTCCCGATCCTGATGGCGGCCTGGAAACTGGCTCCCGCGCTGGCCGCGGGCAACTGCGTGGTGATCAAACCCGCCGAACAGACGCCGGCCTCGCTGCTGCTGGTGGTGGAGCTGATCGCGGATCTACTACCGCCCGGAGTCCTCAACGTGGTCAACGGTTTCGGTGTCGAAGCGGGCAAACCGCTGGCGCAGAGTCCGCGGGTGGCCAAGATCGCCTTCACCGGCGAGACCACCACCGGCAGGCTGATCATGCAGTACGCCGGCGAGAACATCATCCCGGTGACGCTGGAGCTGGGCGGCAAGAGCCCCAACATCTTCCTGCCCGATGTGCTGGCCGCCGACGACGACTACCTCGACAAGGCGATCGAGGGTTTCGTGATGTTCGCCCTGAACCAGGGAGAGGTGTGCACGTGTCCGTCGCGGGCGCTGATCCACTCGTCGATCTACGACGAGTTCCTCGCCCGCTGCATCGCCCGCACCGAGGCCGTCGTGTCCGGTCATCCACTCGACACCGAGACGATGATCGGCGCGCAGGCAGGCAACGACCAGTACGAGAAGATCCTGTCCTACCTGGACATCGGCAGAGCCGAAGGCGCCCGCGTGCTGACTGGAGGGGAAGCACGCAAGGTCGACGGCCTGCCGGGTGGGTACTACATCGAACCCACCGTCTTCGAGGGTGATAACACGATGCGGATCTTCCAGGAGGAGATCTTCGGCCCCGTCGTCGCGGTGACCCGTTTCGACACCACCGACGAGGCGATCCGCATCGCCAACGACACCCTCTACGGCCTCGGCGCCGGCGTGTGGACCCGCGATATCACTACCGCCCATCGACTCGGCCGCGGCCTCAAGGCCGGCCGGGTGTGGACCAACTGCTACCACGCCTACCCCGCGCACGCCGCGTTCGGCGGCTACAAGAAGTCGGGATTCGGCAGGGAGAACCACGCCATGACGCTCGGGCACTACCAGCAGACCAAGAACGTGCTGGTCAGCTATTCGACGACGAAACTCGGGATGTTCTGATGCAGAACCGCATCCACCGTGTGGAGATCACCGAACGAGCACAGACGCTGTTGCGCAGGCTGATCGAGGACCACGGCCCGGTGCTGTTCCGCCAGACGGGCGAGGGCTGCGACCCCGATATCGCGCCGGTGTGCCTGTCCGCCAAGCAGTTCCCGATCGAGAAGGCCGACGTCCTGCTCGGCAGGCTCAGCTGGCACACCGAATTCTGGATCAGCCCCGAGCAGTTCGAATGCTGGAAAGACACCCACCTCACCGTCGACGCGGTGCGCGGGCAGGCCAGCGCGGAATCGCTGGAAGCGGGTCAGGGCATGCGATTCGTGTTGCGCGCCAGGCAGTTGACCGCGGCGGAGAACGCCGCGCTGGCGGCCGCACCGCCCCCGCGAACCGGCGCCGACCGCACGCTGTAGCGGCGCACCGACCTGACCTGGCTGGACCTTCCCGGCACTGCCAGGCCATGGCGAGCCCCCGCCGACTGGGCCATCGCGGCTCAGCCGGCGGGGCGAGCTCGCCGTTTTCCGTGTCGGCGGCGCGCATAGCAAATGCGTTCCGGCACAAACCAAATCGCGTCTCGCTCAGCGAGACCCACAGGGCAAGACTGCAACGATTCCGTTACGTTATGGCGATGTTCTTAGCGAGACTCGGTGTTCGTACCCGGATTCTGGCGATCGCTCTCATTCCCAGTCTCACCCTGGTGGTGGTCGGCGTGGGTACGGCGGGCTACCTGGTCGAGGAGAGCAACAAAGCCAAGACCTGGGCTTCGGAGATGCAGGCGGCGGTCCCCTACACCCGCGAGCTGATCGAAGCGGTCCAGTCCGAACGCCAGCTCACCCTGGCGCATCTGGCAGGCGACGAGAACGCCCAGCTCGCCCTCGGACCGGCCCGTGCCCGGCTCGATGCCGCCTTCCGCGGTCTGATCGAGATCTCGGCAGGCATCCGCGAGGTCGACGATTCCAACATCGGTGACGACAAGGGCGGATTCGCCACCCTCGGAACGCATCTGGCCGGAGTCCGGGGTGGCGCCGACGCGGGAGTGCTGCCCGCCTCGGACGCGTTCGTGTTCTACAACCGCTTGCTCGATGTCTTCACCGAGGGCACCAAGGTCGCCGAGCGCGCCGCCCCCGACGCCATTGTCGCCTCCGGCGTCGCCGAGGGCTTTCGAATGCTCAACGCCGCCGAGGGGATGTCCCGCAGCACCGCGTTGGCCATGCAGATGGTCACGGCAGATGGCCCGACGTCCATCCCGGTCGACGAGTTCATCCGCCTCAGCGGCTTTTATCACGTCGAGGTCGCCAATATCGCGGCCGAGCTCGACGACAGCCGGCGCACCGCGATCACCGCGCTGATGGCCTCGGCGCATTGGCAGCAGCTCACCGCGATGGAAGCGGCGATCATGCAGCGCTTCGCGACGCCCGCGACGCCGAGCAGCGGGACCTCGAGCAGGCAGAGTGCCGCCCCGGCACTGCCGATGAGCATGCCCGAATGGCAGAGCGCGGCTGCCGAAGTCAACCGGGCCCTGCTGGACGCGTACGGCGCGCACAACCGGCACGTGCAGAAGCTGGCCGAGGACACCGCGCACCGGGCCGAGGTCAACGCGGCCCTGGCCGGTGGCGGTGTGCTCGCGCTCAGTCTGCTGGTGTTCCTGGTCGCGGTGATCCTGGCCAACCGGATCATCCGCCGCCTGCGCCGCCTGCGCACCGAGACACTGAAGCTCGCCGACGAGCAGCTGCCCGCCACCATGCGCACCCTGCGTGACGGTGGCGACGTCGAGGCCGCCGACACCGCCCCCACGCTGGACTTCGGCCGCGACGAGATCGGTCAGGTCGCCAAGGCCTTCGAGCACGCCGCCTCCGCCGCGATCCGCGCGGCCGTCGACGAGGCCCGCACCCGGGAGGGTGTGCGCGCGGTGTTCCTCAATATCGCCCACCGCAGCCAGATCGTGGTCCACCGCCAGCTCGAGATCCTCGACGAGGCCGAGCGCAGCCAGGAGGACCCGGCGCTGCTGGAGACCCTGTTCCGGCTCGACCACCTCGCCACCCGCGAACGCCGCAATGCCGAGAACCTGATCATCCTGGGCGGCGGGCGGCCAGGTCGCCAGTGGCGCAAGCCGGTTCCGGTGATGGACCTCGTGCGCAGCGCCATCGGCGAGACGCTCGACTACGCCAGGGTGCGTGTCACCAAGCTGCCCGAGGTGGAGGTCGTCGGCACCGTCGTTGCCGACCTCGTGCACCTGCTCGCCGAGCTCGTCGACAACGCCACGGCGTTCTCCCCGCCGCAGTCGCGGGTGGAGGCGAGCGGCAACATCGTCGGCAAGGGCGTTGTCGTCGAGATCACCGACCAGGGCATGGGCATGAGCCCCGAGGACCTGGCCAAATACAACACCATGCTGGCCGATCCGCCGGACTTCGGTGTCGGCACGCTGTCCGCGGACTCGCGACTCGGCCTGTTCGTCGTCGCCCGGCTGTCCACCGCGCACGGTGTATCGGTGCGGCTCAGCGAATCCGACTACGGCGGCATCCGCGCCATCGTGCTCATCCCGTTGTCGCTGCTGGCCGGTGACTCCGACACCGCGATGATGCAGCCGGTGACGACCGGTCCGCTGCGGCGCGGGCTGCCGGCCCCGACGCCCGAGCCCGCCCCGGTCGCCGCGATCGAATCGGCACCGGCGCCCACCTCGGTGGCCACGCTCGTCGCCGATCCGCCCACCCCGCCGCGCCCGGTGGCGCCCGCTCCCGAACTGCCCGCCGCGCAGACCAACGGCTCCGAGGAGCGTCCGGCCCTGCCGCGGCGCCAGCGGCAGACGAACCTGGCGCCCGAGCTCACCGACGAACCCGCCGCCGAGGAAGCGCCCCGCGCGCCGGAGCGGCCACGGACGGCCGAACAGGCGCGCGATCTCATGTCCGCGATCGAGAACGGCACCAGGCAGGGGCGCAAGCCCCTGACCACATCGAACCAGGACGAACAGGAAGGCTGAGGTGAACTCTCCCCACCCAGGTGATCTCAACTGGCTGCTCGACGATCTCGTCGACCGGCTGGCGGGGGTCCGCTACGCGGTCGTGCTGTCCACCGACGGGCTGCTGCTCGGACGGTCCTCGCAGATGAAGCGTGAGGACGCCGAGCACTTCGCCGCCATGTCGTCGACCCTCTACGGTCTCGCGCGCAGCGCGGGCAGCCGCTTCGACGGCGGTGGCGTGCGGCAAGCGGTGATCGAGCTCGATCGCGCCGTTCTGTTCGTCACCTCGGCGGGCGACAACGCCTGCCTGGCCCTGCAAGCGAACGAGTCGGCGAATCTCGGCATGGTCGCCTACGAAATGAATCTCACCGTGCAGCGGGTCGGCAGCTATCTGTCGACCGAGCCGCGGCACGGACTGGCGGAGCTATAGGAAGCCTCACATGACTCGACTCGGCGATCCGTGGTTCGACGACGCGGCCGGACCTCTCGTCCGGCCGTACGCGGTGACCCGCGGCCGCACCATGGGTGCGGCGCACGACCTGGACATGCTCACGGTGGTGGTGGCAGTACATCCCGCCCCCACCTTGCGACGACCGGAACCCGAGTACGCGACGATCGCACGGCTGTGCAAGCGTCCGCAGTCGGTGGCCGAGGTCTCGGCCGTGCTGAAACTTCCTCTGGCGGTGACCAAGATCCTCGTCGGTGATCTCATCGCCGAGGGCCACCTCATCTTCCGGGCTCCGGTAGCGGCCGAGGCCGGCACCGGAGACCTCAACATATTGCGAGCGGTTCTGGATGGCATCCGAAAACTTTGACCCCACAGCACCGGACGGGCAGCACCTGGCCGCCTCGGTGAAGATCCTCATCGCCGGCGGCTTCGGCGTCGGCAAGACCACCATGGTCTCCTCGATCAGCGAGATCGCGCCGCTGCGCACCGAGGAGCTGATCACCGAGGTCAGCACCGGCGTCGACGACCTGTCGGGGGTGGAGCAGAAGTCGACGACCACGGTCGCGCTGGACTTCGGCCGCATCACCATCGACCGCGATCTCGTGTTGTATCTGTTCGGTACCCCCGGCCAGGACCGGTTCTGGTTCCTCTGGGACGAGCTGTGCCGCGGCGCGCTGGGCGCGATCGTGCTCGCCGACACCCGGCGCCTGAGCAATTCCTTTGCGGCCGTCGACTTCTTCGAACGGCGCGGGCTGCCGTTCCTGATCGCGGTGAACTGCTTCGAGGGCGCGCCGCGCTACACGATCGACGAGGTCCGCGACGCGCTCGACCTCGATCCGAACACCCCGGTCATGCTGTGCGACGCCCGTGACCGGCCCTCGGCGAAGGCGGTGCTGACCCACCTCGTCGAGTACCTCATCGCCCGTGCCACCCGCACCCCGGTGACCACCTAAGCAGTGGTCGACCGGGGGGCGGTCCCGGTCATTCTTCTGTGGTTCCAGATTCCCGCGCCGATTTCGCTGTGGCCGACTTGCCCGGAAATGCTTCCGCTGCCATCTGGAACGAGTAATAATTTGGACTGTGTCCACCACGTCGGACTTCGAGCGGATGCTCCGCGCGGCCTCGCTGCGCGTCACCTCGCCGCGCCTGGCGGTGCTGACCGCCGTGCACCAGCATCCGCATGCTGATACCGACACCATCCTGAGCCGGGTGCGAGACACCCTCGGCGCGGTGAGTCATCAAGCCGTCTACGACGTGCTGCGTGTGCTCACCACCGCCGGCCTGCTCCGGCGGATCCAGCCGATGGGCACGGTCGCCCGGTACGAGACCCGGGTCGGGGACAACCATCATCACCTGGTGTGCCGATCCTGCGGCGTGATTGTCGATGTCGACTGCGCAGTCGGCGATGCGCCCTGTCTGACCGCTCTCGATGACACCGGTTTCGTCGTCGACGAAGCCGAGGTCATCTACTGGGGCCGCTGCCCCGACTGCCTGACATCACCATCACTCTCCTGAAAGGAATCACCGTGCCCGAGGAACATCCACCTATCGCGGAAGCCAACACGGAACCCGGTGAAAATGGTTGCCCCGTCGCCGATCGTCGCCCGTTCGCGTCCGCCGACGCCCGTGGCAGCAACCGGGACTGGTGGCCGCACCAGCTCAACCTGACGATCCTGCAGAAGAACCCGCCGGTGGCGAACCCGATGGGCGAGGACTACGACTACGCGGCCGAATTCGCGACCCTCGACCTGGCCGCCGTGAAGCAGGACATCGAGCAGGTCATGACGACCTCGCAGCCCTGGTGGCCCGCCGACTTCGGCCACTACGGACCGCTGTTCATCCGGATGGCCTGGCACTCGGCGGGCACCTACCGCGTCGGCGACGGCCGCGGCGGTGCCGGCGCGGGCCTGCAGCGGTTCGCGCCGCTGAACAGCTGGCCCGACAATGCCAGCCTGGACAAGGCCCGCCGCCTGCTGTGGCCGGTGAAGAAGAAGTACGGCAAGAAGCTGTCCTGGGCCGACCTCATCGTGTACTCGGGCAATGTCGCGCTCGAGTCGATGGGCTTCCCGACATTCGGTTTCGGTGGCGGCCGCGTCGACGCGTGGGAGCCGGAAGAAGACGTCTACTGGGGTCCGGAGCGCACCTGGCTCGGCGACGAGCGCTACTCCGGTGAGCGCAACCTCGAGCGTCCGCTCGCCGCTGTCCAGATGGGCCTGATCTACGTGAATCCGGAAGGCCCCAACGGCAATCCGGATCCGCTCGAGGCCGCGATCGACATCCGGGAGACCTTCGCGCGGATGGCGATGAACGACGAGGAGACCGCCGCGCTGATCGTCGGCGGGCACACCTTCGGCAAGACCCACGGCGCCGGTCCGGCCGACCTCGTCGGTCCCGAGCCCGAGGCGGCCCCGCTCGAGCAGCAGGGCCTGGGCTGGAAGAGCGGCTTCGGCACCGGCGTCGGCGCCGACGCGATCACCAGCGGCCTGGAAGGCATCTGGAACAGCACCCCGATCACCTGGGACAACAACTTCCTGGAAACCCTGTACGGGTACGAGTGGGAGCTGTCGGCGAGCCCGGCGGGCGCGCACCAGTACATCCCGAAGGACGGCGCGGGCGCGGACACCGTGCCCGACCCGTTCGATCCGGCGAAGAAGCGCACCCCGGTCATGCTGACCACCGACCTGTCGCTGCGGATGGACCCGATCTACGAGCGGATCACCCGGCGCTGGCTCGAGCACCCGGAGGAGCTCACCGACGCGTTCGCGCGCGCCTGGTACAAGCTCACCCACCGCGACATGGGTCCGGTCGCGCGCTACCTCGGCCCGCTGGTGCCGTCCGAGGAACTGCTGTGGCAGGACCCGGTGCCTGCGCACACCGGCCCGCTGATCGGTGACACCGAGATCGCGACGCTGAAGAGCCAGATCCAGGCCTCCGGCCTGAGCGTCGTGCAGCTGGTGTCGACGGCATGGGCGGCGGCCTCGTCGTTCCGTGGCAGCGACAAGCGCGGCGGCGCCAACGGCGGCCGGATCCGGCTGCAGCCGCAGGCGGGCTGGGAGGTCAACCAGCCCGACGAGCTCGCGCAGGTCGTCCGGACGCTCGAGGGCATCCAGTCGACGTTCAACGCCGACGGCGGCGCCCAGGTGTCGTTCGCGGATCTGGTCGTCCTCGGTGGCGCGGTCGGCGTCGAGCAGGCGGCCAAGGCGGCCGGGTACGACGTGAGCGTGCCGTTCGCGCCGGGCCGCGGCGATGCCGGCCAGGAGCAGACCGACGTCGAGTCGTTCTCGGCGCTCGAGCCGAAGGCCGACGGGTTCCGCAACTACCTCGCCAAGGACGCCGGGATCCCCGCCGAGTACCTGCTCGTCGACAAGGCGAACCTGCTGACGCTGAGCGCACCGGAGATGACCGTCCTGGTCGGTGGTCTGCGCGTGCTCGGCGCGAACTACCAGTCCTCGCCGCTCGGCGTGTTCACCGCGACGCCGGGCGCGCTGACGAACGACTACTTCGTCAACCTGCTCGACATGGGCATCGAGTGGGTGCCGTCGGCCGCCGACGACGACACCTACGAGGCCAAGGATCGCGCGACCGGTGCGGTCACCTGGACCGGCAGCCGCGCCGACCTGGTGTTCGGTTCGAACTCGCAGCTGCGCGCCGTGGCCGAGGCCTACGCGACCGACGACGCGAAGGAGAAGTTCGTGCACGACTTCGTCGCCGCGTGGACCAAGGTGAGCAACCTGGACCGGTTCGATCTGGGCTGACCCGTCAGAAGCGAAACACCCCGTGGCTCAGTGCGAGTCACGGGGTGTTTCGTTCGCGGCCCGGATCACGCGGTGGCGTCGGCCTCGGCGAGTTCGGCCAGCCGATCGACCGACGCCTGCAGCTTGTCCGAGGTGGTAGCCCTGGCCCGCACCTGACGCAGTTCGTCGTGCAGCTGGGTCCAGTCGTAGGTGTGGGTGACCCGGGTGTTGGTGTCGTCGATCGGCTCCAGCTCCCAGCGCCACAGGTGGCCGGGCGGGGTCTTGTCCCGCTCGGACGGGTTCCAGGCGATGCGGCGGCCCTCCTCGAACTCGACGATGTGGTTGTCGCGATCGGCGCCGTTGGTGAGGGTGGTGGTGAAGACGTCACCGGTGGCGCGGACCCGTTGGCCCGCGCTCGCTTCCGCGAGATTGTCGTTGCCGTCCCAGCGTGGCTGCTGGGCAGGGTCGGCGATCAGTTCGAAGATCGCGGCGGCGCTCGCCGTGATGTCGCGGGAGGCGTGGACGATGCGGGGCGCGTCGATGGTTTCGGTCACCGGGCGATCGAACCAGCAGATCGCCTGCCCCGGCAACCATTCCGCTCGAGCCGCCGACTAACTCACCTTGGACACCGCGAAGACGGGGATTTCCCTGCTGGTCTTGTCCCGGTATTCCGCGAAGCCCGGCATCAGCTCGACCATCCGGTCGAACAGCGCGGTGCGCTCCGGGTCGGCGACGAGTTCGGCCTTGCCCGTGAAGGTTTCGGTCGGCAGCTCCACGGTCAGCTCCGGGTTGGCGACCAGGTTGTGGTACCACGCGGGGTGCCTGTCGGCGCCGCCGTTGGAGGCGATCAGCACGATGCGCTCGCCATCGGGCAGGAATACCAGCGGATTGGTGATCGCGCGACCGGACTTCGCGCCGGTGGTGGTGATGATCACCATGTTGTCGCGGCCCTCGAACAGGCCGCCGACCCGGCCACCGTTGGCCCGGAACTCGGCGATCACCTGGTCGTTGAATGCACTCATCCTCGTCCTTTCGCGGTGCGGTCTCCTGCGCCAACCATCCGGACACGCCGTGCATTCCCGCCCGCGTACCGGCCTGCCTCGGCATATGCGTCGAAGTAGTGAGCTCCTCTAACGTTGCGGGGTGCTAGGACATTCACATGCGACCAGTGGCGCGCTGGCCTGGGCGGGTACCGCCGCGGCGCTCCCGCTCACGGTCGCCGCGTTCCCCCTGTTCGACAGCGACACCACACGATTCGGGATCGCCGAATTGATCATGGGCACCCTGCTCACCGCGGGTGCCGCCTTGTTGCCGGACGCGGATCACCCCAGCGGAACCATCTCGCATGTGCTCGGCCCGGTGTCACATCACCTGTGCCGGTTCATCTCCTGGGTCTCGGGCGGTCATCGCCACGGCACCCACTCGCTGCTGTTCGTGGTGGCCGCGGTCGCCGCCACCTGGGCCGGGGAGCACTTCCTCGGCAGGCCGTTCACGCTGAGCCTGGTGTTCTTCCTGCTCGCGCTGGCGGTGCGGTCGCTGCATCTGTGTCCGCCGGGCAAGAGCGTGCGGACCTACGGGACGGTCATCGTGCTCGCGACGGCGGGCACCTTCGCCGTCGACCACTGGATCGTCGACCGGCCGGCGTGGCTGCCGATCTGTGTCGGGCTGGGGTGTCTGGCACACCTGCTCGGCGACTGCCTCACCGATCGGGGTTGCCGGCTGCTGTGGCCGTTCCCACTGCGCACCAGGGTGCCGTTGATCGAGCGGACCGGGAACCGGGTCGAAACCTGGGTCATCTCTCCGCTTTTCGTGCTCGGCACGATGGGTGCGCTCTGGTACGCGATCACGCATCGGCCGTGATCGGCGATCGCTCGTGAGGACGGCGGGCCCTCCCCCGCCGTCCTTGTCTTCTTTCCGCAGTTCGACAGAGCTTACATAGTTAGATGCGCATATCGCAGTATCGGCATGTTGATTGTGATCGATAACGAAAACGAGCGGGAGAACCCCTGCATCCTCCCGAAGCCGCCCCAAGCCCAGCACCTTTCAGTGCACAGTTGTACTCTCAACCCTGTGACCCAGCAGCTCCCCCAATCCCAGGCCGAAGTACAGGCGCTCACGCGGCTGGCGGGCGACGAGTTCGTCGGCGCGGTCGACGGGATAGCGGCCATCCACCGCGCCATCTCCGATCGGGTGTTCGCGGCCGTGCGGGTGGGCGTCGGCCCGGCCGCCGATCCGGTGAAGCTCGTGCACGACGCGATCACCGACGGCGTGTACGCGGTGGTCGGCGGGACCGGGTTCGTGGTGGGCGAGGTCGCGAGCGCGGTCCAGGTTCCCGGTGTCACCGCACCGTCGCGCACCGTGTGGGGCGCGGGCATCCTGGCCGCGGTGCAGGGACTGATCGGCGACGCGCTCGCGGACGAGGAACCGATCCTGGCCTCCCCCATGACCTTTCGCGTCGACGGCGCGCCGGTACCGCCCGAGCTGCTGGCCGCGCATTTCGCCGTGCCGACGACCCGGCTGGTCGTGCATTTGCACGGACTGGTGGAGACCGAGCACGCGTGGCGCCTCGGCGGGCGCCCCACCTACGGCGAACGGCTGGAAACCGAACTCGGCTACACCCCGGTATTCGTGCGGTACAACTCGGGCCTGCACATCTCCGAGAACGCGGCTGAGCTCAGCGCCCTGCTGGCGCGGCTCGTGGCGGCCTGGCCGCTGCCGGTGCACGAGATCTGCCTGATCGGCCATTCGATGGGCGGGCTGGTCGCGCGCAGCGCGTGCCATCAGGCCGACGAGGCGGGCGAAGCGTGGGTGCGCGCGGTCCGTCAGGTGGTGTGCCTCGGCTCCCCACACCTCGGCGCTCCCCTGGAGCAGCTCGCCCACTACGCCGCGGCCGCGTTCGACCTGCTACCCGAGACCCGTCCGCTGGGCAAGCTGCTACGCAGGCGCAGCGCGGGCATCCGGGACCTGCGCCACGGTTCCCTGGTCGACGAGGACTGGCGCGATCTCGACGTCGACACCCTGCGGACGCGAGCGGTGCGTGAGGTGCCGTTGATCGCCGGCGCCGAGCACTACTTCGTCACCGCGACGTTCACCCGCAGCCCGAAGCATCCGCTCGGCCTGATCGTGGGCGACGGCCTGGTGCTGAGCGGCAGCGGCTCGGGTCGCGGCTGGGCCCGCCGGATCGGCTTCGACGGCGTCGACAGCCTGCATGTGCCCGAGGCGAACCATTTCAGCCTGCTCAATCACGACGTGGTCTACGCGGCATTGCACAGCTGGCTGTCGAGCACCCCACGCAAGGCAGTCCGGGTGGATACGCTGTGGCCATGACTCTCGACCACGGCGACCCCGGCGACGCACCCTCCATCCCGCTGCCGACCGCTCCCCTGGCCAACGAGGCCCGCCCCTCGGCGGCCGAGGAGGCCAGAACGATTGCGGCGGCTACGAATACGGGCACCCTGGCCAGCCTGACGGCCGACGGTGCACCGTGGGCGTCGTTCATCACCTACGGACTGCTCGACGGCGCGCCCGTGCTGAGCGTCTCGCGACTGGCCGAGCACGGCCGCAATCTGGCCGCCGATCCGCGCGCCAGCATCGCCATCGTGACGCCCGATATCCCGGCCGATCCGCTGGCGGGCACCCGGATCACCCTGGCGGGCGTGGTGGAGCAGCCGGTGGGCGCCGAGGCCGAGGCCGCGCGCGCCGCGCACCTGGCCGCCATCCCCGCCGCGAAGTACTACATCGACTACAGCGATTTCACGCTGTGGATTCTGCGGGTCCAGCGGGTGCGCTGGGTCGGCGGATACGGGCGGATGGATTCGGCCTCGGCGCAGGAGTACCTGGACGCGCAGCCGGACCCGATCGTGCCGCAGGCCGCGCCGGGCATCGCGCACCTCAACGCCGACCACGCCGACGCGCTGCTGGCGATGGCCAACCAACTCGGCGGATTCCCCGACGCGACCGCGGCCTCCTGCGAACGCGCCGACCGCTACGGGCTGGAACTGCGGGTCGAGACCCCGCGGGGGGTGGCTCGCACCAGGGTCGGCTATGCCGCACCCCTGTCGGAGATCTCCGAATTGCGGTCGGCGACGGTCGAACTGGCGCGCCGGGCCCGCGCGGCGGGCTGATCCGCGGGGCCGGCCCGCCGGGCTGGGAGGATCAGGTCCAGAGCGCGGCGACGAGCACGTTGACGATCGCGAGTCCGCCCGCGACATCGGTCATCCAGTCGATCTGCTTGCCGCGCTTGGCATCGGCCCTGCCCATCTCGGCGAGCGCGACCACGATCACCGAGATCGCCAGCTTCACCGCCAGCTTGGTGGTGTCCGGGTCCTTGTCGAGCGAATCGACGCCCGAGGCAAGGCCCGCCAGGATCACACCGGTGACCAGCTGCGCACGCGCGCCCCAGACCATCAGCTCCGACACGACAGGACGCGAGGCGGCGAAGCCACCGACGACGGCGGCCATCCCGAGCAAATGCGTGACAACCACCAGGTTGTAGACAAATTCCATGAATGCCGAGCGTAGTTCACCCGAAAGCGGCCGATGCCCGAAGGCGTCGGCCGTTTTCCGACGAACTTTTCCGTGGCGTCAGAGCCCCTGCTGCTCCAGCACGCGCGAATCCTTGCGGACGCCGAAGGCGGTGATGATCTCCATGATGCCGATGACGATCAGGAAGATGCCGACGACCAGGGTGAGGGTCGTGAGCGAGCTGATCGGCCACACGATCAGGATGACACCGGCGATGGCGCTGACGATGCCGTAGAAGATCTGCCAGCCGCGGCCGGGGACACCCTTCTCCGACATGGCGGCGAACAGGATCGCGACGCCACGGAACAGCCAGCTGATGCCGATCCACAGACCGAGCAGCACGATCGAGGCGAGATCGTCGCGGAAGCAGAAGACACCGATGATCAGCGACAGCACACCACTGATGAAGGACAGCACCCGGAAGCTGGTGCTCGGCAGGTGGGTGAACGCGGCGATCAACTGGAAGATGCCGCTGACAACCATGTAGATACCGAACAGAATGCCCGCCACGAGCAGCGTCTTATCGGGCCACACGAGCACGATGATGCCGAGGACCACCGCGAGGAGGCCGGTGACCAGGATTGTTTGCCAGGTTTTCTTGGCAAGAGCCGAAAACGGGCTCTCCGGCACGGTATTTGTCGTCATGACGAGATGTTATGCCCGCATGCTCTGGTTTTCCGGACATTAGCTGGGGTCGTGACCGTGTCGCGACCGCGGACATCGCGCCGAGCGGGGGTTCCGTGACAGCCGCCACGTCCTTGCCCACGCGAACGTTTGGCTTGCCCTGCTCCCGGGTAGGTCATGGAAGTGTCGGTTGTACTCGTGCTGCAAGCTCGGGGCCTCGGTGATCTCCTCGCCGCGGTCCCGGCTCTGCGTGCTCTGCGCCGGGCCGAACCACGCAGCAAGATCGTGCTGGCGGCGCCGCATCGATTGGAGCAGATCGTCGATCTGATCTCCTCGGTCGATGAACTGGTGCCCACCGCCGATCCGGCCGCACTGATCTGGGACGGGCCTGCGCCCGAGTTGGCGGTGAACCTGCACGGCGCGGACGGCGCGAGCGCGCGAGCGCTGGCCGATACCGGCGCCGACCGGATCATCGGCCACCGCTCCCCCGCACTCCCCAAGCTCGCGGGTCCCCGCTGGGATCCGGAGGCGCACGTGGTGGATCGGTGGTGTCGGCTGCTGGAGTCGGCGGGAATAGAGGCCGATCGCCGCAATCTCGGGCTGGTGCCGCCGGTGGCGTCGCTGAGCCGCCGGGACTGCGTCGTCGTGCACATCGGCGCGGGCGCTCCCGCCCGGCGGTGGCCGCCGGAGCGGTTCGCGGCCGTGGTGCGGCATCTGCTGGTGCTCGGCCGGGACGTGGTGCTCACCGGCGACCCGTTCGAACGCGAGATCGCCGTCCAGGTGGCCGCGCAGGCGGGCCTGCCCGACGATCGGGTGCTGGCAGGCAGGCAGAACCTCACCGATCTGGCCGCCACGGTGGCCGAATCCTCGCTGGTGATCAGCGGCGACACCGGTGTCGCGCATCTGGCGACCGCCTTCGGCACCCGCACCGTGCTGCTGTTCGGGCCGACGCCCCCGCGCCGGGGCGGGCCCCCCGCCCACCTGCTGGGCAGGCACGCGGTGTTGTGGGCGGGACAGGTGGGCGATCCCGAGGGGCGCGCGCCGGACCCGGGCCTGCTGCGCATCGGCGTGCCCGAGGTGGTGGCCGCCGTGGACGCGCAGCTGGACAAGCAGGACTGGGCGGACTCGACCCGGTCGCGCTATCGCCGGGTGGGCTGAGCCGGGGCGGTGGCTTCGCGCAGTGCCGCCGCGTGGGCGGCCAGCGCGCTCGGCCAGAACTGCTCGAGATAGTCGCGGGCGTCGCTGAGGCCGCGGGGGTCGAGGGAGTAGAGGTGGCGGTTGCCGTCGCGGCGCATGGTGACCAGGTGCGCTTCGCGGAGCACGCGCAGGTGCTGCGAGGCCGCCGAGCTGGTGATGCCGGTGGCCGCGGCCAGGTCGGCGACCGAGCGTGGGCCCTGCGGTAACGACTCGAAGATCGCGCGCCGGGTGGGGTCGGACAGGGCCGTAATGGCCCGAACTCCGTTAGTGTCCACTGAATCAGTGTCCTCCGGACGGGGATATTCGGCAATGATCTTGCGACCTGGGAATTCCTGCCGGTCGGTCCCTGGAATCTCCGTTTTTGTTATGCTGTTGTTATAGATCAACTGGGGTTATAGCCAGCAGTGATGGCAGCCACATCTGTCGCCGTCGACATCACGGTTTCGCTACGTTCGAAACATGTTCGTGACCAACCCGTTATCCGCTCGAGTCTCCGATGCCCTCGCCGGCCGTGGGCGAGGCGTTGTCGCGGGTGCGGTGGCTTTGTCCGCACTCGTGGGAACCTCCGCCGCCGCCTTCGGTGGGCCCGAGACCCCGACTTCCGACACCAGCATCACCGCGGGCGCCACCCAGGCCATCACCGCGGGACAGTCACCGTACCGTTTCGTCGCCTACACCCCCGCCGAGGCCCAGGGCCCGCAGGGCCAGGCCCCCGTATCGGCCCCGATCGCGTGGGAAGAGCACCGCGAAGCGGTCGCCCTCGCGCTGCCCGAGCTGCCGCCGATGCCGGTCATCGCGCCGCCCCCGCCGCCGCCGCGCCCGCAGACCGTCCGCCCGGTCAACGGCAGGCTGACCTCCTACTACGGCGCCCGCTGGGGCGAGTCGCACAACGGCATCGACTTCGGTGACCCGATCGGCGCCCCCGTCTTCGCCGTCACCGACGGTACCGTGATCGAGACCGGCCCGGCCTCCGGCTTCGGCCTGTGGGTCCGCATCCAGCAGGACGACGGCACCATCGGCGTGTTCGGTCACGTCAACGAGATCCTGGTCGAGACGGGTCAGCACGTGAACGCCGGTGACGTCATCGCCACCGTCGGTAACCGTGGCCAATCCACCGGCCCCCACCTGCACTACGAGGTGCACGTGCCGGACGGCTCCCTCTACGGCGCCCCGATCGACCCGCACCCGTGGCTCGCCGCCCGCGGCGTCGACGCCGGTGTCGCCCAGGACTGATCCGCACTACAGACTGATCCGCGCCGTGTGCGCGATCAGGAAATCCCGAAGCCGCGCGACCGCGAGCGTCGGCCCATGGTCTCCCGAGACCAGGCCGATCTCGCGGTCGCGTTCGCCATCGATGCGCACGACCGCGAGATCGGGATGCGGTATCTCGGCGGCGGGCAGCAGCGCGACGCCGAGACCGAGCGCGACCAGCTCGCGCAGGGTCTCGAATTCGGTGATCTCGAACAGCACACGGGGCGTGAAACCCGCTGCGGCGCACCAGGTGTCAAGCAGGGATCGCAGCTGATAGCTGGGCGGGTTGGCGATGAAGGCGGCGTCGGCCAGTTCGGCGAGGTCGATGTGGGTGCGGCCTGCCAGCGGGTGCGTGCGCGCCACGTGCAAGTCGATGCGCTGCCTGCCGAGCGGCACCGTCGGCAGATCGGCGGGCGGCGGGATCATCACCGCCAGATCGAGCCGGCCGTCACGGACCTGCTCGGCCAGTGCCTCGCCGTGTGCCTGCACCAGGTGCAACCGGATCTTCGGCGCCCTGGTGTGGAACTGCGCCAGCAGCGTCGGAATGCTCACCGGGCCCAGGGTGAGCGGGAAGCCGAAGCGGACGAGGCCGCTGTCGGGATCGGCGTCGGCGCGCACCCGGCGCACCGCGTCGTCGAGAGCGCGCACCAGGCCACGGGTGTGTTCGTAGAGCTCGCGCCCCTGCGGGGTGAGCGTCACGCCGCGCCCTACCGGCTGGAACAGGGCCACGCCCAGCGCCTGTTCCAGCGTCTTGATCCGGCGGCTCAGCGAGGACTGTGGCACCCCGAGCCGCTGCGCCGCCCTGGTGAAGTGCCCTTCGTCGGCCGCCGCCTCGAAGGCCGCCAGCAGCGGTGCCAGGGCGTGCGCTCCCCCGTCGCCCGAATCATCCATATTCGGATCATATAGTCGGCGATTCCGTATTGGACGGATCACTCCCGGTGGCGTGACAATGGCGGTACACAGCTCACGGGAGGTTCGACGATGACCGAGACGACACCCATCCACCCCGAATCCGCCGGTGGCGACGACGTTCTCGACGCCGTGCTGATCGGCGGCGGCATCATGTCCGCCACGCTCGGCGCACTGCTCAGCACCCTCGCGCCGGACTGGTCGATCGCCCTGTTCGAGCGGCTCGGCGAACCCGCCGCCGAAAGCAGCCATCCTTGGAACAACGCGGGCACCGGGCATTCGGGCCTCTGCGAGCTGAACTACATGCCCGATCCCCGCGACGGCAGCAAAACGGCCGGGATCGCCGAGCAGTTCGGGCTCTCGCGGAGGTTCTGGTCGGCACTGGCCCGCCGCGGCGAGCTCGCCCCGGCCACCTTCGTCACGGCGACCCCGCACGTGACGGTGGTGTTCGGCGATCACGACATCGCCTATCTGCGGCAGCGCTACGCGACACTGCGCGACCAGCCCGCGTTCGCCGGTATGGAGTACACCGAGGACCGCGCCGTCATCGCCGAGTGGGCGCCGCTGCTCGTGCGCGGCCGCGCCGACGGCGAGGCGATGGCGGCCACCCGGCACACCGCGGGCACCGATGTCGACTTCGGTGCGCTGACCAGATCACTGCTGTCGACGATGACCGCGGCGGGCAATGCGGTCCGGCTGCATCGCGAGATCACCGGACTCACCCGCGGCAAGGACGGGCTGTGGACCGTGCGCGGACGAGACCTGGACAGCGGCAGGCGTTTTCAGGTGCGCACCCGGTTCGTCTTCGTCGGGGCGGGCGGCCACGCCTTGCGGCTGCTGCAGCGGGCCGGGCTGCCGGAGGTGCGTGGCTACGGCGTGTTCCCCCTCGGCGCGCAGTTCCTGCGTACCGACAATCCCGACGTGGTCGCCGAGCACCACGCGAAGGTCTACAGCCAGGCCGCACTCGGCGCTCCGCCGATGTCGGTGCCGCACCTGGACCGTCGCGAGGTCGACGGCAGCGCGTCGTTGCTGTTCGGCCCCTACGCCACCTTCAGCACGCGGCTGCTGCGCTCCGGCAAGCTGACCGACCTGTTCACCACGCTGCGACCGCACAACATCGTGCCGCTGATGGCCGCCGGTCTGCAGAATCTCGATCTGGTCCGCTTCCTGATCACCGAACTGCTCGCGTCGCGGCGCCGGAAGTTCGCGCAGCTCCAGCGCTTCTATCCCACCGCGGATCCCGGCGACTGGGAGCTGATCCAGGCCGGGCAGCGCGCCCAGCTGGTCAAGCCGGATCCCCGGCGAGGCGGTGTGCTCGAATTCGGCACCGAACTGGTGACCGGAGCCGACGGCACCGTCGCCGGGCTGCTCGGCGCCTCCCCTGGCGCCTCGATCGCGCCGTCGATCATGCGCGACCTGCTGGAGCGCTGCTTCCCCGAACGGCGCTACGAGTGGTCGCCGCTGCTGGCGGAACTGCTGCCGGAGACAGCGCCGGTCAGCGCGGCGCGTTGACGAGGGCCCCGATCAGGCGGTGGCTGCGAGCGCTCATCTCGCCCGCCGTCTGCTCGGGGTGCCGCAGCCACCACAGGACCAGCGAGGTCACCGACCCCATCCAGACATCGGTGAGCGCGGACAGGTCGTCGGGGTCGGTGAGGGCGAGCGCGCTGAGCGCGTCGGCGACGCCACGGGCCGCCTGGGCGGCGATGCGACGGCGGGCCGCGCGCACGGCGTCGGCGGCGGGGCCCTCGTCGGGATGGGAACGGTCGAAGACGACGGTCCAGTCGTGCGGTCGCGGGGCGAGGGCGACGAAGAGCGCGTCGAGGGTTCGTTCGGCCTTGCTCAGGCCGCTCGCCCCGGTGATGGCCGTTTCGATCGCGTCGTAGATGACGGTGGCTGCGCGCTCGACACAGGCGATGTAGAGCCCGTCCTTGGACTGGAAATAGGTGTAGACCAGCGGCTTGGACACCCCGGCCCGCCGCGCGACATCGGCAGGTGACAGGCCCGCGTAGCCGACTCGCCCGATCTCGGCGACCGCGGCGTCGAGGATCTGCTGCTCACGCTCGGGGCGCGGGACACCTTTGGTTCCAGCTGTGCTCACCCGACCCATCCAACCATCACGGCCACACCGGTTGACACTCAATTGACCCGTTTGTAATTTACTAGATAGTAAATTGAATCGGTAACCCCTTCGACGCCCAGGAGTCCCCGTGCTCGACCGCCTCGCGCAGTCCTTGCTGCTCAATCCGCCCGCGCTGCCGCGTACCGTCGCGCGACTCGTACTCGGCGAGCGGCACGAGATCGCGGGCAAGACCGTCCTGCTGACGGGCGCGTCGTCCGGGGTGGGCCGCGCCGCCGCGCACGCGCTGGGCCGCCACGGCGCCCGCCTGATCCTGGTCGCCCGGACCGCCGAACCCCTGCTCGAGGTCCGCGACGCGGTGCGCGCGACGGGCGGCGTGGCCGAGAGCATCACCTGCGATCTGTCCGAGCCCGGCGACGTCGACGACCTGGTCAAAACCGTGCTCGAGCAGTACGGCACGGTCGACGTCCTGGTGAACAACGCGGGCCGGTCGATCCGCCGTCGCGCGGCCGATGCCACCGACCGGTTCCACGACTACGAACGGACCATGGCGCTGAACTACTTCGGCGCGGCACGGCTGACCATGGGACTGCTCCCCTCGATGCTCGAGGCAGGCAACGGGCATGTCGTCAATGTCGCCACCTGGGGTGTCGCGGCGGGCACGATGCCGATGTTCACCGCCTACCACGCGTCCAAAGCCGCGCTCGGCGCGTTCGGGCGCAGCCTCGGCGCCGAAACCCGGTCGCGCGGTGTGCACGTCACCACGGTCGGATTCCCGCTGGTGCGCACCGAGATGATCGCCCCCACCGGCGCCTACGACCAATCGGCCGCGCTGAGCGCCGAGCAGGCCGCCGACTGGATCTGCACCGCGATCCGGACCCGGCCGATCGAGCTCTACCCCCGCTACACCCGGATCCTGCAGGCCGTCGCGACCGTCTCACCGCGCGCGGTCGACGCGGTCATCTGGCGCCTGGGGATCTGACGAGCCCGTCGTGACCGCACCCGGGTAGGGCAGGCCCCTACCCGGGTACGGGTGCCGAACCGTTCCGCAGTGGGAGGCGGTGCGGCACACCGGATTTCTACCGTCGAATCATGGCGACGATCGATCTCTCCCGCACCCTGTCCCGCATCCGGGTTCCCGCCGCACCGGTCCGCGACGGGACCGGCCGCGCACCCTGGCACGGCCCGCTGCTGGTGAACTCCGCCCTCATGGCCGGGCTCGTGGCCGTGTCGGTCGTCGGCATGCTGGTCGACGACCGCCTGCTGCTCGGCGAATCGGTGTGGCTCAAGCCCGCCAAGTTCGGGCTCGCCTTCGCGCTCTACGGGGTGACGCTGGCGTGGATCCTGCGGCTGCCGCATCGCGGGCGGCGGGTCACCTGGTGGCTGGGCACCGTCTTCGCCGTCACCGGGATCGCCGATGTCGGCTTCATCGCGCTGCAGGCCGCGCGCGGCACCTTCAGTCATTTCAACACCGCCGACGACCCGGTCAACCAGATCGGCCAGCAGGTGTTCGCCTCCGGCGTCCCCGGTCTGTTCCTCGCCAATCTCGTCCTGGCGGTGGTCATCTCGTGGCAGAAGCTGGCCGACCGCCCGACCAGGATCGCCTTGAAGGCCGGGCTGTGGCTCGCGGTGGCTGGCATGATGCTGGGCTATCTGATGGGCTTCACCGGACCACAGCTGGTCCGCCAGTCCGACGGCACCGTGGTCGGCCTGATGGCCGGGCACACCGTCCGAGCGGGCGGCGCGCACGGTGACGCGGCGCGCGACGGCGTCGGCGCCATGCCGATCACCCATTGGAGCACCACCGGCGGTGACCTGCGCATCCCGCATTTCGTCGGCCTGCACGGCATCCAGGTGTTGCTGCTGCTGGCCGTCGTCCTGGTCGCCCTCGCACCCCGCTATCGCTGGCTGCGCACCGAAACCGTCCGTGCCGCCCTGCTCGGCGTCGCCGTACTCGGCTACTTCGGGCTGCTCACCCTGGTGTTCTGGCAGGCGCTGCGCGGTCAGCCACTGACCAGCCCCGACCTCGCGACCGCCGGGGCGGCGACAGCACTCGCGCTGCTCGTCGCGGGCGGTGTGACGGCGGTGTACCTGCGGGCCCGCGAGACCTCGACCGGGTTCCCCGTCGAAGACCGCCACGCCGAAGCGTGACCGCCGATCCCCCTGGTCGCCCACTCGCCTTGGGCACCACGGGGATTCAGCGCAACCGTTCGGCTTCCCTGGCCAGCTTCACCAGCGCGGCGCTGAGCTCGGCCAGTTCGACGTGCTCGGCACCTTCGGCCACCGCCGTGGCGACGTCTTCCGCGGCGCACCGGGCGGCGAACCAGCGGTCGGCCAGATCCGAGGCTTCCTGCGCGGACAGCACCACCGCGTCCTCCGGAATCCCGGTTCCCTTGAGGCTGGTGCGGTGCTCGTAAGCCCGTTGACGGCACGACTGGCGGCAATAGCGACGCCGGCGACCCGACTCCGAATCCACGATCTCCCGCCCGCACCACAGGCAGGACAGCAGGCGACTGCGCGACATGGTGCGAAACCCTATCGGTCCGATGCCCGATCCAGCGGCACAGGTCTCGCTGAGCGGGCACGGTGCCGGGCCGACGGCTCAGGGCCCGCTCGGTCAGATCACCATTGCGACTACAATGGAACAGTTCAGACGTCCCGCGCGTTAACGGTAGGACCACGACCAGTTCGCAGGCCTGAGAACCGCCGAAGCCGCGAACCCGCGGCGCCAGCCGCCAAAGACAGGGAGCACACATGGCAGATCGCGTACTCCGAGGCAGTCGGCTCGGAGCGGTGAGCTACGAGACCGATCGCGACCACGACCTGGCCCCGCGCCGGATCGCCCGCTACCGCACCGACAACGGTGAGGAGTTCGACGTCCCGTTCGCCGACGACGCGGAGATCCCGCCCACCTGGCTGTGCCGCAACGGCCAGGAGGGGCAGCTCATGGAGGGCACCACGGTGGAGACCAAGAAGGTCAAGCCGCCGCGCACCCACTGGGACATGCTGCTGGAACGGCGCAGCAAGGAAGAGCTCGAGGAGCTGCTCAAGGAGCGCCTCGACCTTCTCAAGACGCGCCGCCGCGGATAAGAGCCCAGCGCCACAACGGCGA
>NZ_JBHXAY010000022.1:0-79257 GCF_042728775.1 Nocardia sp. NPDC060259 | reverse complement strand
GTACCTGCACTGGTTCATCCGCGATGCTGTACTGGCGGAGGCGAAGGATCTGCATGTCGCGGCGTGAAGACCTGTATCTCGCCGACATAGTCACCGCCTATTACCGAATCGCCTCCTACCTCGAAAACCTCGCCTTCGCTGATTTCCAGAAAGACGATCTCCGCCAGGACGGGGTTATCCGCCAGCTTTCGATCATCGGCGAGGCCGCATCGTCACTGACGCCAGCAACCCGTGACTCACAGCCAGAGATCCCGTGGAAGCTGGTGCGTGGCATGCGAAACATGCTTGTCCATCAGTACTTCGACGCTGACTTGATCATCGTCTTCAACGCCGCCACGAAGAGTGTGCCGGAACTGGCCGAGCGCATCCTCGCGGTGCTGGCACAACGCGATCCCGCCGAGGCCGAGCGCATCCTCGCCCGCAAACCCGCATGGTTAGACTGAGCCTCCCCTAACTTTATGGAAGGACCCATGTCGAAGTTCGAGAACGTCTCCGTCGTCAAGAAGGCCAACGTCTATTTCGACGGCAAGTGCGTCAGCCACAACATCGAGCTGCCCGACGGCACCTCGAAGTCCGTCGGCGTGATCCTGCCCGCCACCCTGACCTTCACCACCGGCGCCCCGGAGATCATGGAGCTCATCGAGGGCGAGGCGAAGGTGACTCTCCCCGGCGAGACCGAGCCGAAGACCTTCCGCGGCGGCGAGTCGTTCTCGGTCCCCGGCAACAGCGCCTTCGACATCGAGGTCGTCGAAACCCTGCACTACGTCTGCCATTTCGGCTGATCGTTGTCGCGGAGAAGGGCGGCGGCTTCCCGGAGCCGCCGCCCTTCGCTGTCGGCGCGATCAGATCGAGCCGGGAGCCCCGATCAGCGCACGACACGCACGCCAGAGCGTGACGGCGTCGGCATCGGTGTAGCGGGTGCCGGACCGCAGGTGCAGCGGGCGGATCCGGCGATCGTGCCAGAACTGGCCGGACGGCAGCGTGGTGCGGGTGGCGGCGAGCCAGACCGCCGTGTCGGCGCCTTCGGCCGGGGTCCGCAGCAAGGGCCGGGTCATCCGGCGGAACCGGGGCAGCGCGTCGGCGATACCGGGGGTGTCGACCCACCCGGGGTGCACAGCGTGCGCGCCGATCCGGTCCTCGGCCAGCTCGACGGCCAGCAGCGGGGTCAGCGCGACCTGCATCCTTTTCGTGCGCGCGTACGCGGCAGCGCCCCGGTATTCGCCGCGCCGGTATTCCGGATCCTCGACCGCCAAGGGCTGGGCATACATCCCGCCCGACGACATGAGCACGACCCTGGCACCCCGTGCCGCGGCCAGCAACGGGCGGACCAGCTCGGTCAGCAGCAACGGACCCAGCACATGGGTAGCGAAGGTGAGTTCGTGTCCGGTGCTGGTCTCCCGGCGTTCCGGTGACAGCACCCCCGCGTTGTGCACGAGGACATCGATCGGCGCCTCGCCGAGCGCGGCGGCACAGCGCCGCACCGAATCGGGTTCGGCGACATCGCATTCGACCACCGTCACCGTGGCCTCGGGATGCCGTTCGCGCAGTCCGTCCGCCGCGTCCGCTCCCCGCCGCGGGTTCCGGACCGCGAGCACGACCGAGGCGCCGAGCTCGGCCAGTCCGTCGGCGATGGCCAGCCCGATCCCACTGTTGGCGCCGGTGATCACCACCCGCCGCCCCCACATCGCGTCCGCCGGTGGATCGTCGTCCGGCCAGGCACGCCGGCGCAGGGCGATACCGAGGCGGCTGTATCCGGGCAGCACAGTGCGGTCGAGGAGCGCATCGACGCGCGATGGCTCGAACTTCGCATCGTTGCTCACGTCATTAGCGGTCATTCCTCCATAGTACCGCCAGAAACGATGCATAAACGATTCACTTCGTTGGGGGGACGGGTTACAGTCGAACTATGGGCATCGACTGTTCGACGGTTGTCTCCGCACCCCGCGACGAGGTCTTCGCCTGGTTCGCCCGGCCCGGCGCGTTCACCCGCCTGGCGCCGCCCTGGCAACCGGTCCGGCTGCTCAGCGAGTCCGACGACCTGGCCCGCGGCACCGCCGTACTCGGCCTGCCCGGCGGCCTGCGCTGGGTCGCGCGGCACGACCCGGCCGCCTACGACCCGCCCCACCGCTTCGCCGACGCGACCGCGATCGACGGCCTCGCCTCCACACCGGTCGGGCGCCTGCTGCCGTGGCGGCACACCCACGACTTCACCGCCGTCGACGACACCCACACCCGCGTGGCCGACCGCGTCGACACCCCACTCCCCGCCCGCCTGCTGCGCCCGATATTCGACTACCGCTACCGCCAGCTCGCCGACCCACCGGCGCGCCGCCGAGCGCGGCTTCACCTCGCGCACCATCGCGGTCAGCGGCGCGACCGGAATGGTCGGCACGGCGCTGTGCGCGTTCCTGTCGACCGGCGGTCACCACGTCGTCCGGCTCGTGCGCCACGCGCCGGCCGATCCCGCCGAACGCCGGTGGGACCCGGCCGATCCCGCACCGGATCTGCTCGACGGCGTCGACGCGGTGGTGCATCTGGCGGGCGCGCCGATCGCGGGCCGGTTCACCGAGGAGCACCGCCGCGCGATCGCCGACAGCCGGATCGGCCCGACCCGGGCACTGGCCGAGACCGCGGCCCGCTGCGGCGTCGGCACCTTCGTCTGTGCCTCCGCCATCGGCTACTACGGCTACGACCGCGGCGACGAGACCCTCACCGAGACAGCCGATCCCGGCGACGGTTTCCTCGCCGAGGTGGTCACCGGCTGGGAGGCGGCGAGTGCAGCGGCCGGTGGCCGGGTGGTGCAGATACGCACCGGCATCGTCCAATCACCCGCCGGCGGCACATTGCGTCTGCTGCGTCCCCTGTTCGCGGCGGGCCTTGGCGGCCGGATCGGCGACGGCACCCAGTGGCTGTCCTGGATCGGCCTGGACGATCTGCTCGACGTCTATCACCGTGCGCTCTGGGACGATTCGCTCGCGGGCCCGGTCAACGCGGTCGCCCCCGATCCGGTCCACAACAGCGAATACACCGAGGTGCTCGCCCGTGTCCTGCACCGGCCCGCCCTGCTCCCGGTCCCCTCGTTCGGCCCGGCGCTGCTGCTCGGCAAGCAGGGCGCGCGGGAGCTGGCCGAGGCGAGCCAGCGGGTGTCCCCGGCCCGGCTGTCCGAGGCGGGGCACGTCTTCCGTGCACCCGACCTCGAACAGACCCTGCGTCATCTGCTCGGCCGCTGAACCGAACTCACGCGAGGACGAACTGCCCGACGTCGAGATACCCGGACCGGAAACCCGCCTCCGAGTACGCCAGATACAGCCGCCACATCCGCACGAACGTCTCGTCGAACCCCAGTGCCCCGACCTCCGCCCGCGCGCCCTCGAACCGTTCCCGCCACGCTCGCAGGGTGCGCGCGTACTGCGCGCCCATCGAGAACTCCTCGCGCACACGCAGATCCGTCCCGCGCTCGACGGATTCCTCGATGGCCCGCACCGACGGCAGGAATCCGCCGGGGAAGATGTACTTCTGGATCCAGGTGTAGGTGTGCCGGGTGGCGAGCATGCGCTCGTGCGGCATGGTGATGGCCTGGATCGCGGCCCGGCCACCCGGCGCCAGCACCCGGCCGATGGTGTCGAAATACGTGTCGAGGTACTCGTAGCCGACCGCCTCGATCATCTCCACCGAGACGACGGCGTCGTACGTGCCGCGCACCCTTCGGTAGTCGAGCAGGTCCACCCGCACCCGCTCCGCCAGCCCGGCCGCCGCCACTCGGGCCCGGGCCGCCGTCTGCTGTTCGGTGGACAGCGTCACGGTGTGCACCCGCGCGCCGCGCTCGGCCGCCCGCACCGCGAGTTCGCCCCAGCCGGTGCCGATTTCGAGCAGCCGGGTGCCGGATCGCACGTTCGCGCGGTCGAGCAGGCGGTCGATCTTCGCGCGCTGGGCGGTGGCGAGATCGTCGGCCGGATCGGTGAACAACGCGGCCGAATAGGTCATGGTCTCGTCGAGGAACAGCCCGAAGAAGTCGTTGGACAGGTCGTAGTGCCGGGCGATGTTGCCGCGCGTGTTGTCCTCGGAATTGCGTTCGGCGGCTGGATGTCCGGCGACGTAGAGACGGCGCAACCGGGCCAGCGGGCGCGGCACCAGCTCGTCGATGTGGGCGGCGAGCACGGTCAGCACGCCGACGAGATCGGGCGCGTCCCAGTCACCGGCCATGTACGACTCACCGAAACCGATGAGCCCGGCGGTACCGACCCGGGCGGCGAAATCGCCGGGCCGGTGCAGTACCAGGCACGGCACCCCGGTGGGCGCGCCGACGACGGTGCCGTCGGGATAGCGCACGGCCAGCGGCAGCCGCCGGGTCAGGCGGCGGATCAGCAGGTCCACGGCCATCGCCGACACACCCGCCCGCAGGCCGCGCGGCACCGCCAGGTCGGGCCACCGATCCCGCTCCGGCACAGCGGTATTCGCGGTGGTGTCCACGGTCGTCATCGGAGCGCCTCCTCGGGCACGGCCACCGGACGCGGCACGACCGGCAGTCCCCGCACCCAGAGCAGCACGCCCTGCCAGCGGATACGCGCGGCCACGAGCAGCGGCGGAATCGGATCGGTCAGCACGGCGCGCACGATCGCGCCGGTGGTGGCGGGCACGCACCGGCCCGCGACGGTGGCGACGAAGATCGGCCGGTCGGTCACCAGCGTGATCGATACCCGCAGCACGGAATCCGGCTCGGGTACGCGCAGCCGGTACTCGCCCGCCACCGGGTTGAACGGCGAGACGTAGAACTCCTTGCCGACCCGGACATGGCCGTTCTCGTCGGGCCGCAGCAGGTAGCGGTGCGCGCCGCCATAGGTGTTGCGCACCTCGGCGATCACGCACACCGGCGCGCCGGTGCGATCGCGGCACCAGTACAGGGTGAGCGGATCGAAGGCGTACCCGACGGATCGCGCGCCGGTCAGCATGAGCACCCGCCCGCCCCGCAGGTCGATGCCCTGGGTCGCCAGGTATCCGTCGACGGCGGCCCGCAGCGAGCCGCCGCGTTCGCCCAGGTGGTCGCCCGCGTCGAAGCCCGCGAACGGGCGCAGCCACCACGGCAACCGGGGCAGCCGGTCCAGATCGACGAGCCAGCTGTGCCCGCGATAGCGGAAGGCGTGCCGGATCGGCGACAGCCGGGCGTGCCGGATGTCGGTGCGGATCAGGCGCGCGGTCACGAGGCCGCCACCAGCTCGGGCACCGGTCCCGTCCAGCACCCGCCCAGCCGCTCGGCGGCGCGCAGTCCGGACAGCGCGCCGTCCTCGTGGAAACCCCACCCGTGATAGGCGCCCGCGAAAGCTGTGCGCGCGCAGCCGAGTTCCCCGGTACGGGCGCGGGCGGCCACCGATTCCGGGGTGTAGAGCGGGTGTTCGTAGGTCATGGTGTCCAGCACCGCGCCGGGATCGATCCGGTCGCCGTCGCCCAGGGTGACCAGGAAGCGCCGGTCGCCGGTGTCGTCGAGACGCTGGAGCCTGGTGAGGTCGTAGGTGACCAGGACGCGGTCGGGTTCGGCGGCGCAGGCGGGCAGGCGGTAGTTCCAGGACGCGCGAGCACTGGCGGCGCGCGGCAGCAGGCGGGAATCGGTGTGCAGGACCGTGTGATTCACCGAGTAGGGCATCGCCGAGAGGATGTCGCGTTCGGCGGCGGTCGGCTCGGCGAGCAGGGTCAATGCCTCGTGCGGATGGGTCGCGACCACCGCGGCGTCGAACTCGTCGACGCCGTCGTCGGCGGTGCGGATGGTGACCCCGTCCGGATGCCGGTGCAGCGCCCGCACCGGGGTGGCGACCTGGACCCGGTGCAGGCGTTCGGCGACCGCCGCGACGTAGGTCGCCGATCCCCCGGTGACCGTGCGCCAGGTGGGTGAGCCGAACACCGTCAGCATGCCGTGATGGTCGAGGAAGGTGAACAGGTAGCGGGCCGGATAGCGCAGCGCGGTGCGTGGATCGCAGGACCAGACCGCCGCGATGAGCGGCGCCAGGAAGTGGGTGCGGAAGTAGGCGGAGAATCCGGCGTCGGCCAGGAACTCGGCCACCGTGCGTTCGGTCGCCGCGGCCGTGGCGAGTTCGGCGCGGGCCAGGCGGTGGAATCGCGGCACCTCGGCGAGCAGCCGCAGATATCGCCCCCGGACCAGCTGCCCGGGACGCGGGAACAGTCCCGGCAGCCCGCGCGCTCCGGCGTATTCGAGCCCGCAGCCGTCGCAGCGCACCGACAGGCTCATGTCGGTCTCTCCGGTGGCGATGCCGAGTTCGCCGAACAGCCGCCGCAGCGTCGGGTAGGTGCGGTCGTTGTGCACGATGAACCCGGTGTCAACGCCGAGGGTTTCACCGTTGCCCGCGACCACGCGGTGCGTGTCGGCGTGCCCGCCGAGGCGGCCCTGTGCCTCGTAGAGCGTGACCTCGGCCGAGCGGGCGAGCACCCAGGCGGCGGTCAGCCCGGCGACTCCGCTGCCGATCACCGCGACCCGTCGATGCCCGTTCGATGCGTTCATGCGATTCCTCCGGTCGTCCCCGGACTACGGGTGGTCGATCCACCCGAATTGAATCAATTATGCATCGTTTGGTGCGCAGCGGCCAGCAGTCAGCGCAATGTCTCGACGGCACCGTCGAGCGAGGCGATCCGCGCGACCGCGGGCGGCAGCAGCGCCGCGTCCCACCCGGGGCCGCCGACGCAGACCCGCGCGCCCGCGTCGAGACCGGCCAGCACGGCCGAGGTCAGCGCGGTCGATTCCCGCTGCGACCACAGCAGCAGCGAGGTCGGGCCCCCGGGCCGGGCCAGCGCGCCGACCAGCGCGACGGTCGGCACATCGGCGCCCAGCATCCGGGCGCCCACCCCCTGCTCGGCCAGCGCCGCGCGCAGCACTTCCAGCGGAAGCGAGTGGGTCTCACCGCCGGTACAGGCGAGGACGACGGTCCGATCGGCGACCGCCGGCGCGGTCGGCACCCGCTGCATCACCGCCGCGATCGACCACGACAGCAGGTGCTCGACATCGATGCAGTTCTCCCCAACGCCCTGGCGCGCCACGATGTCGGCGAAGGCGGGACGGCACAGCTCGTCCCAGGTCCGGATCACGCCGTAGGCGCGCACGTGCGCCTCGACCAGGCCGACCGAAGTCGAGGAGTCCAGCGCGAACGCGGCGTCGAGCAGCTCGGCGCGGTTGCCCGCCAGCACCGCGGGCCCCCGCGCGGCCGCCGCGGCGCCCGCCGGGCTCGCGCCGTCGCGGATCAGCGTCAGCATGCGTTCGAGCAGGGCGATATCGGCTTCGGTGTAGAGCCGATGCCGGCCGGGACGGTCTTGCGCGGGCCCGATGGCGTAGCGGCGATTCCAGCTGCGCAAGGTGGCCGTCGGGATGCCGAGACGATCCGCGACAGCGCGCACCGTATACCCGGCCGCGTCGGAGACAGGGGCGGAACCGGCGGGCATCGCTCCATTCTGACCGACGCCGCCCCGCCCGCGTGTCACGGCCGGGTGGCGGCGGGTCGCCACGGCCACGCCAGTGCCGTGCTCCCCACCCCGATCAGGCCCCAGACCAGCGGCACCGCGATCGCGGTGCGCCGCAGACGTGGATCGACGGCCGCGCCGAGGACCACCGCGTCGGTGAGGTCGGCCGCGATGCGCACCCCCGCCGCGGCCCGGGCGACGCGGGCGTCCGGCGCGAGCACCATGGCCGCGCCGGAGATCGCGTCCCGGCAACCGACCATGCGGGCCAGCGCCCGGCTGCCCGGCCGGTCGGTCTCCCAACCGCACGGCCGCAGCAGCACCTCGGGGCGGGCGGCCACACTCACGCCATAGGCGGCGGTCGCCAGCCCGAGCAGACGGAACGGCCACTCCCGTTTCATCGGGAACTCCTCTCGCCGGATGAATCGATTATGCATCGTTTATTGGTAGTCTGTCAGTACCAACGATCCGAGGAGTTCTCGTGCGTATCGCCCGTTCCTCCGTTCCGCTCCGCCTGCCGCTGCTCGCCTGCGCGGCGATGGCCGCCGTGGCACTGGTGCCGGCTGCCGCCTCCGCCGCGCCCCCGGCGCCGGTCCCGTCGCTCGACGTCGAGCGATATCTGGGCGTCTGGCATCAACTGGCCGCGATCCCGGCCCCGTTCAGCCTCGACTGCGCCGGCGACACCACCGCCACCTACACCCTCGACGACGCCGGTGACGTCGGCGTCTACAACCGCTGCCGCACCTGGTCGGGCGGCACCAACGAGATCCGGGGCACCGCGACGGTGACCGATCCCGTCACCAGCGCCCAGCTGCACGTCTCCTTCCCCGGTGTGCCCGGCCAGGATCAGCGCACCGGCGCCCCCAACTACATCGTCACCGCCCTCGGTCCTGACTACTCGTGGGCGGTCGTCACAGACCCCAGCCGCCTGTCCGGCTTCGTCCTGTCCCGCACCCCCGCCGTCGACGCCGCCACCTGGAACGACATCGACGCCGCGATCGTGGCCACAGGCCAGAACACCTGTGTCTACCTGACCACCCCGACCGCGGGCGGCCGCTCCGACATCACCCCGGTGTGCGCCCGATGAGCGTCTCGATCGCGCTGTTCACCCGCGACCTG
The DNA here is from genome assembly GCF_042728775.1 of Nocardia sp. NPDC060259. Classification (NCBI taxonomy): domain Bacteria; kingdom Bacillati; phylum Actinomycetota; class Actinomycetes; order Mycobacteriales; family Nocardiaceae; genus Nocardia; species Nocardia sp. NPDC060259. Next base: position 70,683 of record NZ_JBHXAY010000022.1, on the reverse strand, counting down.
CGCACCGCCGACAACCCGGTCCTCACCGCCGCCCACCGCGAGAGCGACGCCGTGATCCCGGTCTTCGTCGTCGACGACCGCATCGTCCCTGACCGCTGTCCGCCCAATCGCGCCGTCTTCCTCGCCACCGCGCTGGCCGAACTCGACGAACGCCTGCGCGGCATCGGCGGCCGGCTCGTGGTGCGCCGCGGCGAGGTGACCGACGAACTCGCCCGGCTCGTCGACGAAACAGGCGCGAGCGTGGTGCATCTCGCCGAGGACGTCAGCGCCTTCGCCACCCGCCGCGAACAGGCCCTGCGCGACCGCCTCGCCGGAACAGGCTGCGCGGTGCGCACCCACAGCGCGGTCGTCACCGCGGCCGACCCCGCCGTCCTCACCCCCGCCACCGGCCGCGACCACTACGCCGTGTTCACCCCCTACTTCCGCCGCTGGGTCGACGCCCACCAGCGCCACCCACTCGGCACTCCGCGCAGCCTGTCGGTTCCCGACGTGGCGAGCGAACCCCTGCCGGCACCCGGCGACCTGTCGACCGGCGAGCCGTCCCCGAACTGCCCGCGAGGCGGCGAGATCAGCGGCCGGGCCCTGCTCCGCAAGTGGCTCGCGGGCCCGATCGAGGACTACGCCGACCGCAACGACGACCTCGCCGCCGACGCCACCTCCCACCTCTCGCCGCACCTGCACTTCGGCTGCCTGTCCCCCGTCGAGATCGTGCATCGCACCGACCTGTCCGACGCGGGCGGCCACGCCTTCGCCCGCCAGCTCGCCTGGCGCGACTTCCACCACCAGCTGCTGTCGGCCCGCCCCGACACCGCCTGGACCAGCTACCGCCCCGGCCCGTTCGCCGTGCGCACCGACCCCGACGCCGTCGCCGCCTGGAAAGAAGGCCGAACCGGCTACCCGATCATCGACGCCGCCATGCGCCAGCTTGTCACCGACGGCTGGCTCCCCGGCCGCGCCCGCCTGATCACCGCCTCCTTCTTCGCCAAATCCCTACGCCTGGACTGGCGCATCGGCGCGGCCCACTTCCTGCACTGGCTCGTCGACGCCGACCTCGCCAACAACCAGCTCAACTGGCAATGGGCCGCGGGCACAGGCACCGACACCCGCCCCAACCGCGTCCTCAACCCCCTCCGTCAAGCCGACCGCTACGACCCCGACGGCACCTACGTCCGCACCTGGCTCCCCGAACTGGCCCACCTCGAAGGCCCCACCATCCACCGCCCCTGGCGCGCCGAGATCCCCCACACCGTCTATCCCCCACCGCTGCTCGACGTCGCGGGCATGTAAGCAAACCCGACCCCCGAGACCCGGGTGAATCTTCCCGTCGCGACCGAGCCGGACGCGCCTACAGTCGGGACGTGATCGAGATTCCCGATAGTTTCGCCCGCGAGACCGTTCTCCGGGAAGGAGATCCCGGTAGGAGATGGATAGCAGCGCTTCCGGGCTTGGTCGATGAACTCCTGCAACGCTGGAACTGTGTGCCGGACGGACCGGTTCTGCACGGATGCGTCGGGATCGTTGTGCCGGTACTCCATCCAGACCTACCTCCCGCGGTCGTCAAGGTGTCGTTCCCGCATCCGGGCAACGTCTACGAACCGGACGCGTTCAGTGCCTGGAACGGCCGCGGAGCGGTCCACATCTACGACCGCGACGATGAACGTTTCGCCATGCTGCTGGAACGGGCCGGGCGCGGAACGCTGGCCGATGTCACCGACTTCGACCAGGCTGTCAGCACGCTGGGCCAGTTGTCTCGACGCCTCGCTGTGGAGGCACCGGCGGGTTTGCCGAGACTCGGCGACCTGGTTGCCGAGTGGGAAAGCGAGATTCTCTCCACCGCGGCTGAACTCGGTGATCCGCTGCCACGCCGTGCCCTGGATGCGGCCATAGCGACCCTGCGGGAGCTCGGCCCGGACCAACCCGACACCCTGGTACATGGCGACCTCCACGACGCCAACGTCCTGCCGGGTGGGCGCGAACCCTGGCTCGCGATCGATCCGAAAGGTTACGTCGGTGACCGGGCCTACGACACGATCACCGTGATCCGCAGCATCCGCTTCGCGCCCTTGCTGTTCGCACCGGACCCCGAACCGGGTCTGTCACGCGGCCTGGACCTGTTCTGCGACGCGGCAGACATCGACCGAGACCGTGCCCGGCGCTGGGCACATGTCCGCGCGATCAAGGCCGCTCTCTGGGGGCGCCGACACCACGACCCCGACTGGCTGATACAGGCCACGGACCAGCTTGTCGACATCCTCACCTAGCTCAGACCTGACCATCCACGAGCACGTCCGACTACTCCGCGACCACAGTGCCACCGAGCAATCCGGACGCGTCGACTTCGCGCAGCTCGACCGCGGAGAGATGCCGCTGTCGAAACGCGAGTTGCTCCAACTGGTCCGCGCCGTGGGTGTCTCGGACGACGAGCCATGGGAACGGGCATGGCGTCAGACAGCCGACACAGAGCGACTCCGACGGTGTTCGTTCCGGCGTCTCCACTGACCGTCGCGCACGTCGAACGAGATACCGGGACGGAGTCCGCCACCCTTCCTGCACGCCCGGACTCTGCTGACCAGAGTCGAGGATCCCGAACTTCGGGACGAACTGAGCAAAGCCGCCATCGTCTTCGCACTGGGGCAGTCCGCGACGGCAACGTCGAGCGGAACACCGATGGATCCGCTGGAACCCGCTCGACACCCCGCGCCTGGCCAGCGCCGCTGATTTCCGCCAGTCGGTGCGGACCCCCGCGACCTGCGTGAATGCGCGGGCTATCGCGGGGTTCTCCGCAATGTCGGTGTGCCTTGCTACTTTTCGCTCGTTCGACACACCGCACGAGCTCAGCGAGGATCCATGACGACCGCCGAAACCACCTACCTGGAACTGTCCGACGACACCGGTTCCTCGCACAAGTTCTACGAGGTGATCGTCACCGGCACCCAGGTGAACATCCGCTTCGGCCGGATCGGCGAACAGGGTCAGTCCAAGGCGAGCTCGTTCGCCACGGCGGAGAAGGCGAAGTCGGCCGCGCAGAAGAAGATCGGCGAGAAGGTCCGCAAGGGCTATGCGCCCGCCGTGATGGGTGCGCGCCAGCGCCGCGCGGTGACCCGCCGCGTGATCACCAGCCAGCGCTCGACCGCCAAGAGCGCCCCGGTCCTGTGGCGCTTCGACTCCGGCGCCTCCGCGTTCGGCATCTTCGTCGACGAGCAGCGCTGCTGGGTCGGCAACGAGAACGGCGAGGTCTACACCCTCACCCCCGAGGGCGTGGTGACCAACCGCTACCAGCTGCCCGACGGCGTGAAATGCCTGGTGGCCGACGACTTCTGGATCTACGCGGGCTGCGACGACGGCCGCGTCTACGACCTGTCGGGCAAGGTCCCGCGCGCCGCCTACGACGTCTCGGCCACCGACGTCTACTGGCTCGACATCCACGACGGCATCCTCGCCGCCTCCGACGCCGCGGGCGGCCTGACCGTCATCGACCACGAGGAGGAATCCCTGTGGTCGGCCCGCAGCACCGGCTCATCCGGCTGGATGGTGCGCCTCGACTCCACCGGCGTCTACCACGGCCACAGCAACGGCGTCACCAAGTACCACCTGGAAACCGGTGCCACCCAATGGCATTCGCCCACCCACGGCTCGGTCCTGTTCGGCTGGCAGGAGACCTCCGACGTCTACGCGGGCACCGGAGCCAACCGCGTCGAGGAGATCACCAAGCAGGGCGTCACCACCCGCGCCTACCAGTGCGACGCCGCCGTCTTCTCCTGCGCCGCCTCCCCCGACGGCCGCTACGTCTTCGCCGGCGACTCGCACTCCTCGGTCTACTGCTTCGACGCCACCGGCACCCGCCTGTGGAAACTGGCCACCGGCTGCGGCTCGGCCTACTCCATGCAGTACCACGACGAGAAGCTGTACCTGGTCACCACCTCCGGCGCGCTGGCCTGCCTCGATGTGAGCGAGTCCGCCGTCCGCGACGCCGACCAGGGCGTGCTCCCCAGCACCGTCTCGGTCAAGGCGCCCGAGATCTCCGCCGTCACCGCCTCCAGCACCGTCGAGGTCACCACCGACGCGGGCAGCGGCATCGTCGTCGAATGCGTCGAACACGGCGGCTCCCTGCGCGTGCACGTCGTCAGCCCCGGCTACGAGCGTGGCTGGAACGTCCAGTTCCCCCGCGACATCCGCCAGGCGGGCACCCGCTATGTCGTCGACGCCGTCACCGAATCGGCCCGCGGCGGCTTCTACCGTGTCCGCGGCGACATCCGCCGCCTGACCTGACCGAGCCTTCCCGCACGAGGGCGGTAAACGTCGCGGAGGATGGGAGCGAGCCGTCCCATCCTCACGCCCGACCGCTCAGAAACTCTTGTGCGGCACCCCGACGGTGAGCCCGCCGTCGACGACGAATTCAGCGCCCGTCGAATACGACGACTCGTCCGAGGCCAGGTAGGCGACCAGCGCCGACACCTCGTCGGGTTCGGCCGCCCGCTTCACCGGAATCTGCAGGAAGTCCGCCGGAATCCCCTCGGTCATCGGCGTACTGATCAGGCCGGGATGCACCGAGTTCACCCGGATCCCCTGCGCGGCGAGCTCCAGCGCCGCCGACTTGGTGAGACCACGCACCGCGAATTTCGTTGCGGTGTAACCATGCAGCCCCGGGCTGCCGCGCATGCCCTCGACCGAGGAGATGTTAACGATCGAGCCACCGTCGGTCATTGCGGGCACCGCGGCCTGCATGCCGAGGAACGTTCCGGTCAGGTTGATGTCGATGATCCGCTGCCACTCCTCCAGCGCGAAGTCGACCAGCAGATTCCCGTTGACGATCCCCGCGTTGTTCACCAGCACGTGCAGCCCGCCGAACGTCTCGACCGCCGCCGCGACGACCGCGGCCCACTGCTCGGGCTCGCGCACATCCAGATGCTGGTAGATCGCGGCGTCCCCGAGCTCCTTGGCGACGACAGCCCCTTCGTCGTCGAGCACGTCACCGAGCACCACCGACGCGCCCTCGGCGACGAACCGGCGCGCGTGTGCCGCGCCCATCCCTCGCGCTCCGCCGCTGATCACCGCGACCTTGCCCGCCAACCGTCCCATGTTCACATTCCTCTCACCAGAACTGAGCCACTCTCACCGTAGGAGCGTGGCCCCGTTCCGCGTGGGGATATGCCTAAATGAACGGTCGACTCTCAGGAAAGCCGGCGAATCCACCCGATCCGGCCTGGTGATCACCCGCCCAGGAGGCGTCGCCCGCCGGTTCACTATCCTGACGGCGGTGACGGTCCCCAGTTCTTCCCGCTCGAGCAGCCGAGTCGACGACCGGCGAGCCCAGCGGCGCGACCGATTCCTGCTCGCCGGACTCGCCGTCTTCGGCGAGGCCGGCTACCGCAACAGCTCCATCACCAGCATCTGCAAGGCCGCCGGACTCGCCCGCGCCCAGTTCTACGAGCACTTCGCGAACCGCGAAGAACTGCTGCTCGCGGTATACGACGCGGTGCAGGTCGACGCGCGCCAGGCCGTCGCCGCCGCGGTCGCCGACACCGCCGCCGACGATTTCGTCACCCGCGCGCGGGCCGCGATGCGCGCCTACGCGGAGTCGGTCGGCTCCGATGTCCATCGCGCGCGCGTCTCCTTCGTCGAATGTGTCGGCGTGAGTGACGATTTCGAGCGTCACCGGATCGAGCAGCGCGAGGTCTGGGCCGATTTCTTCGCTACGGAACTGCGCCTCGCGCTCGGCAAGGACTTCACCCCCGTCGGCGGATATCGCACGGCGGCAACAGGATTCATCGGCGCGCTGATGGCGCTGGTGCACCAGTGGAGCAGCACCGAGCCCCGCACCGGTTTCGACGATCTCGTCGAAGTCCTCACCCGCTTCCTGGTCGCCCTCACCCTGCCCTGACTCCCACCGGGCTATTTGCCGAACCGCCCCGGCGCGCTGTAACGTGCGGCACAATTTAGACGATGGCGTCTAAATCTTGATCGAAGGGGTGCCGCGTGCTCCGTACGCGAAACAGATCCGACTACAGAGGGCGGGCAGGCTTGCTCCGCCGCCTCACCACCGCGGGCGGAGCCACGCTCGGCATGCTGCTGATCCTCAGCGGCACACCGGTATTCGCCGATCCCTACGACGGCCCGGTGCAGCCCGCACCGCCGTTCTTCAGCTCACCGGCGATCCCGGAGTTCGACGGGTTCTACCGTCCGCCCGCCGAACTCGTCGCGGCCAAGCAGCCCGGCGAGATCATCGCCGCGCGCGAGGTGCGGGTCGCGAACTTCTCCCTGCTGCCGGTCAACGTCGACGCCTGGCAGGTGTCCTTCCGCTCCAACAACAGCTACGACCAGCCGATCCCGGCCGTCGCGACCGTGTTGAAGCCACGCGGTGAGGTCGCCCCGGGCACCCGGAATCTGCTCTCGTACCACATGGCCGAGGATTCGACCGGCCAGTACTGCGCGTCGTCCTACGCGGTGCAGCAGTGGTCGATTCCCGGCCAGATCACCGGCCAGGCGGTAGCGCCGCTCTCGTTCTTGGAGGTGCAGGTCGCGCTCCAGCAAGGCTGGGCCGTCGTCATCCCCGATCATCAGGGACCGAACGCCGCGTTCGCGCACGGACCGCTCGCCGGGCGCATCGCCCTCGACGGCATCCGGGCCGCGGAGAATTTCACTGCGCTCGGGCTGAGCGGTGCGGCGACCCAGGTCGGCATGATGGGCTACTCAGGCGGATCCGTGCCGACCATGCACGCCGCCGAACTCGCCCCCACCTACGCTCCCGAGCTCAACATCGTCGGCGCGGCATCCGGCGGCACCGATGCCGACCTCGGCGCCCTGGTGAACCTGGCCAACAACAACGCGGCCTCGGGCCTCGTGTTCGCAGGCATGATCGGACTCGCCCACGAGGAGCCCGAATTCAACGCCTTTCTCCGCCGCACCGGCACCCCACTCGCCCAGACGCTGCTCGACGCCAAAGACCGCATGTGCGTGACCTACCACGCACTCACGCTGCCGTTCATGAATATCAAGGGCCTGCTCAACACCCCGGGCGATCCACTCGACGCCCCCGAGGCGAAGAAGGTGCTCGACCGCACCCGCATGGGCAAGACCACCCCCACCATGCCCGTCTACCTCTACCAAGCCAATATGGACTGGCTGGTTCCGGTCGGCCCGGTCAACACCCTGTACGGCACCTACTGCCAGGACCCCGCCGCCCGGATCACCTACACCCGAGACCATCTCAGCGAGCACCTCTCACTGGAACCGATCGCCGTGCCCAGCGTGATGATGTGGATGCGCGACCGCTTCGCCGGCGTGCCCGCCCCCGCCGGTTGCACGCTCAACGATGTCGGCTCGATGACCCTCGATCAGCGAACCTGGCCCGAATGGGTATCGATCGTCGGCGAGACCCTCGCCGGACTGTTCGGAGCACCGATCGGCAACTGAGGCGACTTCCGCCGCCGCCGCAGGTCTTCGGGCCTGCGGCGGATCAGCAGGTGAGGTTCGCCGCGCCGTACGAGGAGAACGACACGTGCACGTGGTCGTAGTGGTTCTGGGTCGGGTCGCCCCGGTCCTCCATGAACGACCAGCCGCTGCCGTCGTTGTAGCGCTGCTGCCAGATCACATAGGTGACACCGAAGCGCGCCTTGTTGGCCAGGATGAACGCAGCCATCGCATCTCCCTGCGCCGGATTCGACGTCATGAGATCGAGGGCGAGTCCCGCACCGTGATCACCGTCGTAACGTCCGTGCGCGCCACCGATGTCGGACAGGCCGAACATCTTCTGGATCATGTGACTGACCTGCGCGACGTGCGGCTGCGTGCCCTTGAACTCCGTCGCGCACAGGTATTTCAGCTTCCCCGCCGACAGCGCCGCGAGCTCGTCGTCGACAGCAACGGGTTCCGGCGCGATCGTCGGCTCGTCGTGTGGCAACTGGGGCAGCGTGTCGATCTCGATCGCGGAGGGCGTGTGCGGCTGAACCGCCGCGACCTGTTCCACATCGGCAGTGGCGGGCCGTAACGCCATCCACAGCATTCCGGGAACCGTCGCCGCGAGGCTGCACACAGCCAGAGACGTACGCCCAGTGGGAGGCGCAGGGGTGCGATGTTGACCAGGCACTTTATCGATCACCAGCTACTGTCGAGAACAAAGTCACCATTACATTACGAAATGGTCGCGGAAAAGTCACGCTCGTGCACCGGGTTGCGCACGATCGGACCAGTATCCCTCACCGACCGCGATTTCGCGGCCCTAACGTCGCCGCGGAGTACGCTCTTTTTCATCCGCGTACGGTGCGACGGCCCGGAGGTCGGCAATGGACGTACTTCTCGGAATCGGAACCCGCAAAGGGTTGTTCCTGGCCCGCAGTACAGACGGCCGGGCGAGCTGGACCGTGCGTCCGCCGCAGTTCCCGATCGCCGATGTGAAAGCCTTGGCGATCGATACCAGACGACCGACCCCGCGCCTGCTCGTCGGCGTCCTGAACAGCCATTTCGGTCCGACGCTGGTAGCCAGCGACGACCTGGGCGACACCTGGACCGAGCCCGACGACGCTCCACTGGCCTTCCCCGACAACACCGATGCCGCATTGCAGGGTGTCTGGCAGATCACACCGGCGACCGACGCCGAACCGGATGTCGTGTACGCGGGCGTCGAACCGTCCGCCCTGTTCCGTTCCACCGACGGCGGAAGAACTTTCACGCTGGTCAGAGGCCTGTGGGACCACCCACACCGACCGCGGTGGGAGCCCGGCGGCGGCGGTTTGGCCCTGCACACCGTCCTCCCGCACCCCACCGACACCCAGCGCCTCGCCGTCGCGATGTCGACCGGCGGCGTCTACCAGACCTCCGACGGCGGAACCTCGTGGCACCCGACCAACCACGGCGTCACCGCCGACTTCCTCCCCGGCGAACTGCCCGACTGGGGCCAGTGCGTACACAAGGTCGCCCGCGACGCCGAAACCCCCAGCACCCTCTACCTCCAGAACCACGGCGGCGTATTCCGCAGCACCGACGACGGCAACACCTGGCAATCGATCGACGCCGACCTCCCCCCGTCCAACTTCGGCTTCCCGATCGTCGCCCACCCCCGCCGCCCCGGCGTCATCTACACCTTCCCCCTCGTCGCCGACATGGACCGCTTCCGCTTCCCACCCGACGCCACCTGCGCGGTCTACCGCAGCGACGACGGCGGCCAAACCTGGTCACCCAAAACCGAAGGCCTCCCGACCGTCCCGTTCTGGGCCGCCGTCATGCGCGACGCCATGACCGCCGACAACGCCGACCCCACCGGCATCTACTTCGGCACCCGCAACGGCGAGGTCTACTGCAGCCCCGACGAAGGCGACCACTGGCACCTCGTCGCCGACAAACTCCCCGACGTCCTGTGCGTCCGCGCCGCCGTCATCGGATAACCCATGGCACGCATCGTCCTCCCCTCGGCCCTGCGCCCCTATGTCAACGGCGCCAAGGAATTCGACATCGACGCCCCCACCCTCCGCGACGCACTGGACACCCTCCGCGACCGCTCCCCCGCCCTGGAACGCCGCCTCCGCGACGAACGCGGCACCCTCCGCCGCTACGTCAACTTCTATATAGACGGCAACGAATGCCGCACGCTGGACGGCGTGAACACCCCACTGACCGCCACCACCGAACTGATGATCATCCCCGCGGTCGCCGGCGGCTAGGCACGATCACAACCCGTACTTGCGCACGAACTCCTCGGTCACATCGACCGCAGGGACGCCCAGATCCGCAGCCCGCGTCTCGACCGTCGTCTCTTCGATGAGTTCCGAAGGCTCCGGCGGAAGTTCCCGCCATCGCGCCCGCGGATCGACTCCCTCATTCTGCTCGGACATCCCAACTCCCCTCGTCCCCCTCCAGCGTAGCTGCCGCGGCCACGGGGCGGATCGATCGAGACGAGCGGGCACCGTCGCCGATCAACGACTACGCTTTCTTCGGCCGGGACTGCCACTGGCCACCGACAAGGGGGAGTTCGTGGGGGACATCGACGACGCACCGCAACGCACGGCGACTGAAGACCGCCCCTCCTCGACCCTGCCCACCCTGGAGCGCCCCCTCGGACGGTTCGCCCGCCAACGCGCATCAGCGGCTGCGGTCGGCACCGGCCTCCTGGCCGGCGGTGTCATCCTCGCCCTCTACAGCTGGCTCGGCGCCGAGTCACGCTCGGTGAGCGCAACACTCGCCCAGTCCGAACATTTCGCAGCCGTCTCGGCCGTGCTCGGCAGCCTGGTCCTCGCCGTCATCGTCGCCGCTTGGTTCACCGGACGCCGACGCACGATCGATCTGTGGAACAGCCAGCACCGCTGGGAACTTCTAGCCAGCGGGGCCGTCGTGCTGGTGATCGTGTTCCTCCTCGGCTTCTCCTGGTCCCGGCACCTGCCCAGCAGCTACTCGGTGATCCGCGCGGAAGAGCGCTACTTCGGGCAACTTCCGACCGCCGTCGGCGCGACAGTACTGGTGGGCACCGGCGCGATCCTCGCCCTGCTGCTCACGATTCACATGGGCCTGGCCAGGACGCTCGACCGCCGCATCCTCACGACGGCGGTGGCTGCCGGATTGGTGGTCTCGGCCGCCGTCGGTGTGACTGCCGTGCGCGCGGGCGACGACAGCGTCAACGTCGATCATCTGACTGTTGCCGCCGCTCCGATAGCCCCCGTTCCCAGCCGCCTCGGTTCCGAGTCCTACCGACTCCAGCTTCCCCCGATCAACGAACGACCGGAATCCACGCGCCGCAAAGTCATCGCGGCGGGAAACGGATTCGTCGTCGCGAGCGTCGACGGTCTGCGCGCCTACGACGGCGCGACCGGAACTCCACGCTGGCACTATCTGCGCCGGCCACAGTCCGGCCACCGGGTCTTGTCGCTCGAACACGGCTCGACGTTCGCCACTGTCGACGGCTCGGTGCTGATCACCCGGTGGACCGGCGGAGACGATGCCATCCTGGTCACCTTCGATGCCGTGACAGGCCGAACCCTCTGGTCATCCGACGACGACAACGACTTCACGTCCGACTATCGCCACCGGGCGACCAGGCTCACCGATTCCGCCACGTCGACCGACGTCATCCTCGAAACCCGCACGGAGATAACCGGATACGACGTGCGCACTGCGGAGCGTCGATGGTCTGCCCCCATACCGTCCGACACCTGCAAGCTCGAAGCCGGCGACACAGTGGTCTCGGCCAACGCTGTCTATCGGCTGATCCGGTGCGCAGACTCGCCGTGGCGGATCGTCGCGATCGACACGAACGCAGGCGAATTGGCCGGCATCCGCGATATTCGCGCGGACAGTATCCCCTTGGTGTCGCTGCTCTCGAACACCTTGCTGGTCGACTGGCGGCAACCCGAATACGGCGACCGAGTCCATATTCTCGTCGACGAACCCGGCAAGCTCATGACCGCAGCCGTCCGCACAACGGGCAGACCGTTCGCGGCAGATCCCCGCGGCCCCGACATCCTGCTCGAAGTGAAGGACCCCGGGAGCCAACGAGGCAGCACGTATGCCGGTGCGGCAACGATCGACAGCGCCACCGACAGACGAATCCCCGACATGGTGCCGGGGTTCGTAGACAGCTCCGCCATTCGGCTTCTCACCGACGAGATCGTCGATCTGGACTACGACTCCTCCCCGACGCTGTCGATATGGGATCGCCGAACCCTGTTTCCCCCCATCACGATTCCGGTCGCGAGCACGTGCCGCCCCGGCCCTCGCGGTACCCAACCGACACTGACGCCCGTCTCCTCAGCCGTCCTGCTGGTGTGCCAGAACAACGAAGAGATCGGCGGCGCCACCCTCGACATCATCGGCTTCCGTTAGCAGCACCAGCCGGGTCGAGCCACCTGGCTACGACGGCACCGCTAGCCGCGCTTGCGGCTTTCGCGTACCACTACCGCTCCCCGCGCGTCGTAATCCAATCCGGCATGGTCGACCCGGCCACCATTAGGATCGCTGTGACTTCGACACGCGCCCTAGCCGCGAAGCGGTGAGCACCACCCACGACTATCGTGTAATCGCTACTGCCACAACACTATCGAAGGAGCACGTCGGTGCCGGATCGACTCGAACCGCTGACCGCCACCCTCGGAGGCCCACCTCCGGCGGAGTTCGCGACACTCGACATCGACGACCTCACCCGCCTCGACAGCTTCGTCGAAACCGCCCTGGCAGCACGAAAAGCAGCCATGGACGACGCTTTGGGAGCCGGGATGCACCTGATCCCGCGACTGGCCCGCCCCGCCGTGCGCAAGGTGCTGGGACTGTGACCAGCATGCGGCACACCGTGGCCGAGATCGCGAAGCTGGCCCGGGTGCTCGGCGTCGACCCCGCCGACCTGAATTTCCTGACGACCCAGCCACCTTCGGCGATCAAAGCATTCCGGGATCAGGTCAGCGACGAGATGTCGGGCCGCGACGTCCAGCGCCTGCAACGAGTCGCCGCAGCGGTGAAACTGGTCCCGAAGCCCGTCGCCGCGCTGGTCGCGGAAAAGGCACTTGGTCCGGCCCTGACCGCGGCGGTCGCCGGCGCGGTCGAGCCTGCCCGCGCAGTGGCGATCGCCCAATCCCTGTCCCCGAAGTTCCTGGCCGACGCCACCGTCCTGCTCGACCCGAAGCGAGCCGCCGAGGTGATCGCCCGCGTCCCCGACGCGATGGCGGCCGAGGTGGCCCGCGAACTGATCGAACGCGGCGACTACCTCACCATGGGCCGCCTGGCCGGATCCATGCCCGACTCGGTCCTGTGGGCGGCCCTGCCCCAAGCCGCCGACCGCGACATCCTCCAGGTCGGCCTCCACCTGGAGGACAGCTCCCAAGCGGAACGACTGCTGAACATGGTCACCGACCGCGTGCCCGGCATGGTCACCGCCATGTACGCCGAAGAGAAGTGGGCCGACGCGATCTCGCTCCTCGACATCATCGGCCCCCAGGAACGCGCCCGCATGGCCGATATCGTCGCCGAACAGGACGACGAGGTCCTCGACGGCCTCCTGACCGCCGTCACCCACCTCGACGCCTGGGACGCTCTGCTCCCCGTCGCGGCAGGCATGGCCATCACCGGCCTCCAGCGCCTGGCCCAGCGCCCGGTCATGCACGACCCCGCCACCCTCGAACGAGTCTCCGACATCTCCCTCACGCAGGGCCTGTGGCTGGACCTCCTTCCCCTGGTCCGCCACCTCGACCTCGACCAACAGCGCTGCATCGCGAAACGCGTACTCGCCGAGGACGACAACTCACTCCGCGAGCTGATCATCCTGGCCAGCCCCGAAGCCCCCACCATGCTCCCGCTCGCCCTCGCGGTCGACGGCGAACCCCGAGCCCGCGTCCTGACCCTCCTCGACGGTATGACCGAACTCGGCTCCCTCGTCGACCTCCTCGGCAGCGGCGACCACACCGCCTGGGAAACCCTGGTCGCCATCACCGACGAACTCCCCGACCGCGTCCGCAAACTCCTCGTCGTCCAGGCCCGCACCTGCGGCCTCGACGAGGTCGCGTCGGCGTTGTCGAGCGAGACCTAGACGTTCTCCTGTAGTCGAGCCGCTGCTGCCGGAATTCAGCCGGCGGCAGCACGCTCGGGTCGTTGTCCGAGCCCGAGACAGGCCCGTTTCAACCAAACCGCTACTCCGGGTCAGCGTTCAACGCCGCCAACGTGACGAAGATCGGCACGTCCGGCGCGGCCTCCACACCACGCCCCCGCAAAAACGCGTCGATCATCCCCCACACCAACTCTCCGACCCTCCGGACGAATTCACTCGATTCCGGTTCGGGGTCAGTCAGCCATAGATCGGTGAGCGCGATCATCACCCCGACGATCGCCCGCGCCAGATATTCGATCCCCTCGGCGTCGAGCGAAATCGAATCCGCCACCGCCCGCGCCCTTTTCGTGAACCGATCCGCGACCGCGCTACTGAGGTCGTACTGCCCGGTCACACCGTCCCCGATCGTCCCGGCATGCGCCTGCGCCAGGAACCGGAACACATTCGGGTGGTCGAGAATACCCACGGCGTAGTCGCCGAGCGCCCGCGCGATCGCCTCACGCGGCGGCTGGAGCAGCAACGTCAGATCGGTGCCGGTCGCGGCGAAGGCCGCATCGGCGAAGCGGTTGCCGATGGCCGTATAGAGGTCACTCTTGCCGGTGAACTGGCGATACAGGCGCGGCTTGGTGATGCCCGCCTCGGCGGCGAAGGCGTCCATGCTGACCCGCGGCCCATCCCGGTCGAGCACCCGGATCGCGGCGTCGACGATGGCATCCCGGGTCACCGGCGGGGGACGGCGGCTCGGTCTCTTCACCCCTGACACCGTACACGTACCACAAGTACGAATCCTCACACCAACCAATCAGCGTTCTTTACATTCCCGCGCTGGACCGGCAGTATCGCAAAACGTACCGGCAGTACGTTCTGCCGAACGCCGCATCGAAGGAGACGGTCCGTGCCGGATGCCCTGGCCCAACTCACCGCGACGCTCGGCGCCCCGCCGCCGCCGGAGTTCGCCGAGCTCACTCCCGACGAGCTGACCCGCCTCGACGCCTACGTCCGCGCCGCGCTCGACAACCGCCGCGCCGCCCTCGACGAGGCCGTCAACTCCGGCATGCGCCTGATCCCCCGCCTCGCCCGCCCCGCCGTGAAGAAGGTGCTCGGACTGTGACCACGCCCCACCACAGCACCGCCGAGATCGCCAAACTCGCCCGCGTCCTCGACCGCCGAGACCCCGCCGATCTCGTCTTCCTGGCCGACCTCCCACCCACGGCCCTCCGCCAGTTCCGCGACCAGATCACCGACACCATCGCCGACCGCGAATCCCGCCGCATGCACCGCATCGGCGCCGCCGCCAAACTCATCCCCGCCCCGATCGCCGCCAAAATCACCGAAGCCGCCTTCGGCCCCATCCTGGCCGCCGCGATCGCCGGCTCGGTAGACCCCTCTCGCGCCGTCGCCATCGCCAGCGCTCTCTCCCCTACCTTCCTCGCCGACGCCACCGTCACCCTCGACCCGCGCCGCGCCACCGAACTCATCGCCGAGGTCCCCGACCGCATGGCCGCAGCCACCGCCCGCGAATTGATCGCTCGTGGCGACTATCTGACAATGGGCCGCCTCGCCGGCTCGGTCCCCGACCGAGTCCTGCGCGCCGCCCTCCCCCACGCCGCCGACATCGACCTCCTCCACGTCGGCTACTACCTCGAGGAAACCGACGCCGCCGACCGCCTCCTGTCCATCGTCACCGACCGCGTCCCCGGCATGCTCCGCGCGACCGCCGCCGAAAACAAGTGGTCCGAAGCGATCACCCTCCTCGACCTCCTCGGCCCCACCGAACGCTCCCGCCTGGGCAACGTCGTCGCCGCCCAAGACCCCGAAATCCTCGACGCCCTCCTCACCGCCGTCACCGACCTCGACGCCTGGGACACCCTCCTCCCCGTAGCCGCAGGCATGGAACCCACAGCCCTGCAACGCCTCGTCGAACGCCCGATCATGCAGGACCCCGCCGTCCTCACCACCATCGCCGACCTCGCCCTCACCCAAAACCTCTGGCTCGACCTGCTCCCCCTAGCCGAGCACCTGACCCCCACCCAGCTCCACACCGTCGCCGCCCGCATCTCCGCGGAGCCCGACGACGCACTCACCGCCCTCATCGAACAGGCCCACACCGCCAACCACTGGGACATCCTCATCCCCGTAGCCCTGGCCCTCGACGCCCCCGCCCGCCGCCGCTTCGCCGCCCTCCCCGTCATGCACCGCCCAGACACCCTGTCCGCCGCCGTCACAACGGCCGCCGCCCACAACCTCTGGCCCGCGGCCCTCCCCCTCGTCGACGTCCTCCCACCCCACACCCACGACCTCCTCGCCACCACCATCACCACCCTCTCCACCCCCAACTTCCACGCCGCCCTCACCGCGGCCCCCGCCACCGGCTCCACCACCACCCTGATCCGCATAGTCCTCCGCCAAGCCCCCACCGCCCGAGCCCACTCCCTGACCCTCCTCGCCGAATCCGACGCCCTCGAGTCCCTGGTCACCTCCTTCACCACCACCGACCCAGAAATCTGGAAGTCCGTGGCGGCCATCAACTCCGACCTCCCACCCCGCCTCCGCCCCCTCCTCGCCGCCCAGGCAGCCCGCTGCGGACACAGCGACATCGCCGAGGTCCTGTCGACCTGACCCACCGACGAACCGCTCCCGGCGGCCGGGAAGCCAAAACGAGGCCGTGCTCGCGCATCAGTCCACCCACCTCGTCCGCACGTTCACACCTACCTTCGATCGAACGCGCACCATTCGTCTCCCGTCGTCGCATTCTTTCAACTATGTTGGGAGACAACGGTTTAGCGTCGGCAACGAACGCGCCGACCAGGGTTCGAGGGGGAAACCATGGCCAATATCCGACGTGAGCGCCGCCTGCGAGCGGCCGAAAAGGCACTCGCCGAACAGGCACACCTGAGTTCGCCGGAACGTCGCGTCCTCACGGGCATTCTCGCCACCGAGGGCTGGCACCTGCTGACCCGCCTGGGAACTCGTCGGCCCGGCCACCCGACCGCCTTCGCTATCGGTCCCACCGGCGTGTTCGCGGTCGTGTTCGCCGCCACCACGCCCCATGCCGCCGAATTCGGCGATCTGCGCAAGCACGCCGAAGAACCACTCGTGCGACTCGCCGCCGCCGACTTCCGATTCGTCCCGCACATGGTCGAGATCGTCGTCGTGCTCCCCGGTCGAATTCGTGCCGAATCCGATGGCCGCGTCCACGTCGTCGACGAAGCCGACTTGCTCGACACGCTGACCCGGCGCGAACGTCGGTTCAAGCCGGTCCGCGCGGCCCAACTCGCGGCCTCGAGCGTCGACAAATTCATCCGCCTGCACCTTGACCTGCCCACCCCCGACGAGCCCACCGATCTCGCAGGCCTTTTCACCGAAACCGACCTCAATGAAGCTGAACGCGCTGCCGCCCTCGCCCGCCCGTTCAGCGATTGGATGACTTTCCTCGACCCAGCCCAGCTCACGCTGGTGCAGACCACTTTCACCGGTCCCGCCCGCATCAGTGGGCCGGCCGGCACCGGCAAGTCCGTGGTGGCGTTGCACCGCATGGCACACTGGGCCAAACGCCACCCGGGCCGCCTGCTGTTCACCACCTTCGTCAAGACCCTTCCCACGTTCCATGAACGCGGCTTCGCCCGCTTGGCACCGCGGGCGGTGGATCGCGCGGTCTTCACTGGTTTGCACGCCTGGACCGTCAAGTTCCTCGGCGAGCGGGGCGTGTTGTTCAATCTCGACGAGAAGGCTGTCGACGCTGCGCTCGCCGATGCCTGGCGCGGCGTTCGCGACACCTTGGAAAAAGTCAAGGACACCGACTTCGGCTATTGGCACGACGAGATCGACCGTGTCATCAAGGGTCGCGGCCTGCCGAGCGTCGAAGCGTACAAGCAGGTGCGGCGCCGAGGCCGGGAGGGAATCAGCCTCCACGGCAAACGCCGGGAATTCGTCTGGGAACGCTGGTACGAGCCATACCAGCGCGGCCTCGTGACCCGCGGCGCCCACGACTACAACGACCTCATCTCGCTCGCCATCGAAGAACTCCGTGCGCGCCCACTCACCGAGCGTGAGAGTTTCGACCTGGTGGTCGTCGACGAAGTCCAGGACTTCACCCTCTGCCAACTCCAGCTCGTCTACGAAATCGCAGGCGCCAAAACGGATTCCCTACTCCTACTGGTAGGTGACGGCCAGCAGGAGGTCTACGCCGGCGGCTGCACACTCTCCGAGGCAGGCATTCCACTGGTCGGCGGCCGCGGCCGCGTCCTGCGCACCAACTACCGCAACCGAGCCGCGATCCTCGACTACGCCCGACGCATCGAAGCCTCCGACACCGTCGACGACCTCGACGGCGGCACCGGCGTCGTGCTGCGCGACAGCGACTCCACCCTCCCCGACGGCGAAGTCGTCGAGGAGCACCTCACCCGTTACCAAGCAGAGTCAGCCCTGCCCAAGGCAATCCAGGCAGCGAACCAGACCGACGCCGACATCGCCGTGATTGTCCCGTACCGCAGCTACATCAGCCGCTACCTGACCATCCTCCGCCGAGCAGGCTTCCCCGCCATCCCCTTGGAGCACTACGACGGCACCCAAACCACCGACATCAAAGTCGGCACCATCCACCGCGCCAAAGGCATGGACTTCACCGCCGTCTTCCTCCTCACCAAACAACCCCCTACCAACCTCACCGACCTCACCCCCGCTGCCCGCGACCAGGCCGAACTCCAAGCTCGCCAGCACCTGGTAGCCGCCAGCCGAGCCCGCGACTACCTGTGGGTGGGTTTACTCACCGATTGATGCACCCCGAATACGGACTCCATCAGCGCCCCCGAGAACGATCCGACTCAACTTTCGGAAACCCTGGCGAACGGGCCGTCTCACTGACCGCCGGGAGCAGCGGAACCACTCGCCGTGACCAGCGGCCCGATCAGAGCCATCAGATTCTCGGTCGGTCGATGATCCGAGACCCGATGCGCGGGTGCTGCGCCCGGAAACTGCCCATGCGCTCACGAATCGGTCGCCGCCGCAGCCCATCACGAGTCAGAGCGAACCGATCACGCAACACCGGATCCGCCTCGATACGGGCGACCGTGTCCGCGTCCGGCGCATACGGCCGAGCGCGCACAACCCACTCCCGATGCAACTCCGGAATACACACCTGGATCTCGTCGAACTCCCAGGTCTTCCGACCAGACCAATCCATCTGCTCGGGCTGATCCTGAAAACCGGTCGCATAGCCGAGATAGTCGTTCCACACCGCATACGAGGTCGCCAACGCCACCTCAGCAGGCACATCCAGCTTCAGCAACCACCGACCGTGCGCCCATTCATGATCACCGAGCAGCATGCTCGCCGACATCCGAACGGCCCCGCGCCGCCACGCCCGACCAGGCCAGCACCACACCGGCGGCGCCCCACCACCATCGATGCCACGCCGCCGCATCTCCGCCACCATCTCGGCATACGCACCACGCCAGTTACCGACAACCAGATCCCACTCGGCGCGATAGACACCGACCTGCCGCAACGCCGTCACCACTTCCGGCGCCTGCAGCGTCCAAAGCCTCATCCGCCTGGCCCTCACCCACAACCTCTGGCTAGACCTCCTCCCCCTGGCCGACCACCTAACCCCCACTCAGCTCCACAGCATCGCCGCCCGCGTCGCCGCCGAACCCGACGACTCCCTCACAGATCTCATCGAAACCGCCCACGCCGAATTCCACTGGCCCGCCCTCATCCCGATCGCCCTGGCCATGGACGCCGCCACCCGCGAACGCCTTACCACCCTCCTGGTCATGCACGATCCCGACACCTTCGGCGCGGTCATCACCACCGCCGCCACCCACAACCTCTGGCCCGAAGCACTGCCTTTGGTATCTCTCCTACCGGGCTCGACCCACCCCACCCTCGCCGCCAACCTGGCAGCCCTCTCCGACAGCGACTTCCACGCTGCGACCCAGGCCGCGCCTGCAGCCGGAGCCACCGCCACCCTGGTCCAGGTCATCCTCCATCAAGACACAGCCGGCCGCGCTCGCTCCCTATCGCTACTCGACCAGGCTCCCGACCTCGAGGCCCTGGTCGACTCCCTCACCACTACCAACCCGACCGTCTGGGAGAGGTTGTCCGAAATCCGCGCGGAGATACCCGAGCGCCTCCGAACCGTACTGGCCGCCCAAGCAATCCGCTGCGGGCACACGCTAGGGTCAAGCGGATCCTGTTGAGCTGAACCGAGCGCCACCGCCTGTGCTGTTACTACCATTCACCAATCCCTCAATAAACTCCTGGACAGCAGGGTCAACAGCATGGATGACAACGCCACGCATCGCGCGAGTCAACAGCACACGATAGGTGTTGCGGATCAGACGGTCGACATCATCGTCGAATACCGGTGAGTTCGTCTTCCCAGCGAGGTCGCCGTCCTTGTTGTTTTCTCGAACGACCACCAGATAATCGTCTTTCAGACCGATGTCCGGGCCCAATATGACGCCACCCCAGTCATATTCAAAACCTTGTGCGGTATATATACAGCCGATCTGACCGAAGCCGCGCGGATCGGAGGCCCAGAGACTAGACGGTGGCGACTCACCGGTTATCTTATCGCCCGACCGGTTCCAAGGCCTGGCCCAATCGTCGATGGTGACGTCTGCAACCAGTGATCCGTCCTTCCGCGGCTTGCTCCAGGGCCAGCAGATTCCCGCAGCCATCCGGGCAGTGTCGCCGGCAGCGATCCGATCAGCCAACATCGATTCCATTTGATGGGGAGACGATGCCACTGTGATCGAGAAGTCTTTACCCTTCCATGGATAGGGGTAACCGCCTGGTCGAAGACCGACCAGGTTCAGCACCCATTCGTCGTAGGCAGCGCTTCCTCCGCACCGGAACTGCCCGTCGAGCCGGACGTGGAAGACTGGAAATCCCGCTCTCGCTGCATGATCTCTTATGAGGTCGACAGTGCCGACCTCATCGGGACGCACGACCTGGTTCTCATCGAGGAAGAATACGGGGACACGTGCCACCGCCATCAGTTCATCAATCTGCGGTCGTCGGTTCCTCTGCTCCCTGGGCGTGTACTGAAAGGTCGATGTTCGACGAATCCGATGCGCCTCGTCACAAATCAGCACGTCGAGGCTATTCTGCGGTTGACCCGACAGATTCCTATAGTAGGTGAAAAGCTGATTCGCTGGTGCACCTCGCAATCCAGAGAGCCTGCGCAGTGTCTTCGTCAGCGCAGCAGATCCAGTGGCGTACGCAGCCGAATGACCACGCCGCCGAAGTTCCGCCAACGCAGCCATAGCCACGATACTTTTACCGCTACCCGGCCCGCCGGTGACGAGCACCACACACTTGCCATTCGCACGCCTTGAACGTTCGATCCGGTTCCATACGGCCTCGTAGGCGAGTTGCTGATTATCGAGGAGCGCGTAGTCGGTTTGCTCTCGAAGCTCGGCAGCACTGAAGTCCAGAAAGGAACTCCGCCTGTCAACCGAACTCGCGAGCAGTCGATCGGCGGCACCTGGGTCGGGCGCCAGTCTGTCACGTAGGTAACTGATGAGTTGCTCACGGTCGTCGTCCGTAAACAGGCGCCCTAGCCGGTCCGGTGTCCGCTCGAACAGTTCACTGACCGATTCGCGAGTCGCGTTGTGTAGATATGCGATGCCATGGACCGCGTCCGGATTGTCGTGCAGTATCGAGACATAGTTCTGCAAATACTTGCAGTATCCTCGCACCTGGTCGATTGGGTGAAGCTTGTCACCCGGGGAATTGATAGACCAAACAATTTGGTCACTCCCCCATCCCAGTGCTGCCTGACTCCATTGCTTCAGCTCGACAACAACATAGACGTCAGCCCCGGTCTGGGGATCTACGCCCGCCAACACAACATCGGCCCGTCGGCTCGATGCAGGCATCGGGTACTCGATCAGCATGTCGACTTTTCCGAGGTCCGCCTCTTCGAGCAGGCGCGCCAGCAGAGGCAAGCTCACATCCCACGATCGATGTTCCGCCCGCCTAGAGGTTCGTAACCCGTGATCGATCAGGATGTCCGACAAGAGCTTCTGCACCGGGGAATCAGCCCGCCGACTCTTAGGCACGTACTTGGCGATTTCTGATGCAATCGCCCTATACGGTTGGGTCACATACCGAAGCTATCGCATCTCGAAATATACTGCAGCACAAGCCTTTTTAGTCGCCATGCGGACCTCGGGCGCCGAGGCGTGGCGGTGCGGCATGACACCGTGGGCGCGCGATCAGGTGGACTACGTCGAAGACGAAAGCCCGGGGACAGAGCCGAGCCGTTGCCGCAATGGCCGCAGCCGGGCTTACACCCGGCCAATGAAACCCGCCACCGCACGACCAGCGACCCGAAGTCCAGCATAGCTGCGGCCAATACCCCGCCAGGATCAGCCGATTCCTGCCAAAATCGAGTCCCGAAGTTCTCTCTCGACGGAGCAGTGCGTGACGAAGATTCGATCCGACCGGAAGCAGCAGGCAATTCGCGCGGTTCTCGGTGCCGGCCCCCGAACAACCGGGGAGCTCGTCGCGCAGCTCTCCGATCGAGGGATTCGGATCGATTCCACCGAACTGTTTCTGCTGTGCAGCGAATTCGGATTGGCAACCTTCGACGAGGTGACCAACACGTGGGCCGCGCCGGGTACGGCCCAACCGGTGGCGACTACACGGCCAGAACGCCGGGAGGCCGACCGGCAGGTCGGTATCCGCAGGCAGCCCGGTATCGAGATCACCCGGCGCGTCGAACTACAGAAGATGCGAGAGTCCCTCCTCGACGACGAAAACCCGGACACGCCTGTCGAATACCCGATCCATCCGAGCTGGCCCGCCATCGCCGCGCAGGTATCGGCGGCGCTGCGCGATGAATTGTCGACAGTCACACGGCAGCGGATCCAGCAAGAAATACCGCTGGTTGCAGGCGAACTCGTCGAGCGTGCACCCACCCGGATGATCGTCCGCTATGAGATCCAGAGCAGTGACAATGTCCGCGAGGGCCTCACCGCCACTCTCGTACCCGCCGAGAACGCCGGCGCTGCCGAGCCTGTAGAAGCCGAAGTCCTCACTCAGTTCGGCGCCGAGATCACGCTGAAACTTCCTGCCGACAGTGTCTTTCGGGAGACCGCGCGGCTGCGATGCGACCTGTCGTGGCTGGTGCATCGCCAGATTCAGACCTACGCTGAGTTCCGTGCCGATGGGGCACCCGGCTTCTGCTCGGAGGCCGCGCTGGCCACGATCAGCCCCGCCGGTCTCCTCGACACCGTTCCGCCGCTCGACCCGTGCACAGTCATCGGTCTGAACGATCGGCAGGCCGACGCCGTCGCTCATGGAATGCAACCACGAGTCACCTGGTTGTGGGGCCCACCGGGTACGGGCAAAACCACCACCCTTGCTGCGCTGCTCGCCGAGCTCCTCGATTCGGGAACGACCGTGCTACTCGCAGCTCCCACGAATGCTGCGGTAGACGTCGCGCTCAGTGCTCTGCTTGCCCGGCGGCCGACATTCCGCAACGGCGAGGTTGCCCGGATCGGGGTCACCGACAGCACGGCGCTCGTCGGCTTGTCGAGGCCGGTCGTGCTCGACGAGATCGCCGCCGCCGGGGAAAGGCCCGCCCGCCGGTTGGTGGAGATCCAGGCCGAGCTAGGCGAACTCCGCGACCGACTACAGGCAGCGACCGAGGCGAAATCTCCCGACCGCATCGCGCTGACCCGCAAGATCGCCGACCTCACCGAATTCCAGCGCGAGCTCGGCACGCTGCTGCGGGACGTCCGCGACCAGGTCATCCGGAAGGCGAAGCTGGTCGCCTGCACGACGCACCAGGTGATGCTGAAGAGCCTGTACGCCAAGCACTTCGATACCGTCGTCATCGATGAGGCAAGCATGGTCTCGTCGGCGATGGCGATGCTCGTCGCCGGTGCCGGTAAAGGCCACACCATCATCGCCGGCGACTTCCGTCAGCTTTCACCGATCGTCCAGGCCGAGTCACCCGGCTCTCAGGAGTGGCTCGGCCGCAGCGCTTTCGAGAAGTCGGGTGTCGCCGATGCGGTCCGCCGCGGCCGTCCACCTGCCAATCTGATCGCACTGAACCAGCAGCACCGCATGCGCCGGCAGATCGGCGACGCGATCGGCACGGCCTTCTATCCCGAGGTGAACCTGCGCACCGCGCCGTCGGTCCACACTCGACCCACCCGGACTGTCCACACAGACCAAGCTCAACTGGTCATTGTCGATACCGGCGACCTCGCCGCGCTTGTCGCCCGCCGTGGTGGCACCAGCTCCCGCTATAACCTGGCCAACGCCCAGCTCGCGGCGAATGTCGTGCACGTCCCGCTCACCACGGCAACCAATCCGGGTTCGGTCGGCCTGATCAGCCCGTTTGTACCGCAAGCCCGCCTGTTGCAAGCCCTCACAACCGGCAGGCAACCCGCGGCAGTGGCGTCTACCGTCCACCGATTCCAAGGCGGCGAAACCGATATCGTGCTCTACGACGCCGTCGAGTCGACCGGCAGTCGATTCGACCCGCATGCCTGGTTCACCAAGACCCACATGGGTAGCGAGGGCGCCCGGCTATTGAATGTCGCCATGAGCCGCGCCCGCGAACAAGCAATCCTGCTGGCCGACATGAGCTATCTCCGCACCATCTGCCCAGCAGGCACCCCGGTACGCCGATTCCTCTCACACATGAGCGAATACGCCGAGCTCCGCTCCTGGTCGGCGGTCGCCAACAGCCCAGGCCCGACACGGCGCGAGCAAACCCTCACCCAGGTGCTCGACGACATCGCCGCCGCGACCAGCATCATCGACATCTTCACCGGTGCCACCGACGGGCCGCTCACCCGCGAGATATCCGAGGCCATTGCCGCCCTCCCCGACACCGTGAAGGTGTCGATCTGGTACCGCGCCGAGGACCCAACCAGCTTGCGGTGCGTGGAAGACCCGCTTCGCCACCACCACACGATGCTGCACCCACTGCGCCCGGTCTACGAGTCATGCATCGTCGCCGACTCCGTCATCTGGTCGGCAACCGGCCCGATCCTGGGCGGCCGTCCCGGCACCCTGCTCCGCACAGACCACGCCAACCTGGCTGACGCCTTGCGACGCCAATTCCTGCGCCGCACGATCGGTGACGCACCCGGCACCGGCGAACACGCGGTGCGCTGCGGGTGCGGTTCGCTGCGTGTCCGGGAAGAAGCCAGCGGCGGGCCCAGGAAGGGCGCTTATAGCGTCTGCCGGTCCTGCTGCGATTAGAGCTACACAGCCGGTCCGATCACCAGCGGCCTCGTATGCCGAGCAGGCCGAACGCACCCCATGAACCAGATCCGATCAACCCGGCGGCGGTTCCATGGCCGTCAACTGGTCAAGCGCATCCAGAGCAGCACGGGTGATCGCGTCGTCGGTACCACGCACAAGGAGCAGATCGTCATAGACTTCGTTCAGTACGGCAGCGGCTTCGAGTCGCTCCCCAACCAGGGTCAGCAGCCGACCGAGACTCAGGCGCAGTTCCAACGCGAGTTGACTTCCGTCGCCTTGACTTCTACGCACCTGCGCCAGCAGCATCCTGGTCTCCGCCACGGCGGCAGCCAGCTCACCCAGCTCGGCCCGACAGGTCACCGCGGACTTCCGGCACTGCAGAGCCAGCTCGTCATCGGGGCCGGCAAGCAGTGCGTAGCCATCGGCAAGCTGGTCGAATGCTGTTCCAGCCCTGCGGAACTCACCGCCGGACAAGAGCGCTTGGGCAATCTTCCGCCGCAGTTCGAGAGTCCGCTCGCTATCAGGGACGGCTTCCGGAACCACCCCGGCGAGCACATCGGCAGCTTGCGCGAAACGACCTTCGTCGACCAGCTGCTGATACTCGGCCACTCCCGCCGCAATCTGCTCGTCGAGTTCAGAACTGGCCGCGAGCACGACATCGCGTCCGAGAAGCGGAGTCGAGGCCCGACGTAAACCAGGTTGCCTCGGCGCATTCGGCCGCCGGAAGATCTCGACAGGGTCCGGGAATCCACTTGGCGGCAACTCCGACCACAGCGGTGTGGCCGGAGATTGCAGCAGCACCAGCAGCCGGTCGAAGACCGCTTTCGCGTCGACCGGCCGGCGCTCGGGTGACTTCGCCAGCAGGTCGAGCACCAACAGATTCAGGTCCGGCGGAATATCCGCACGAAGCGAGGCAGGCGGGACCGGGTCCGTAAAGGCATGGTGGTGAGCGACGATGGGTGCACTGCCGATGAAGACCGGTCGCCCGCAGAGCATTTCGTACAGGATGCACCCCAGTGCATACAGATCGCTGCGCGGCGTGGGCTTGACCCCGATACCCTGCTCGGGCGACATATAGGCGACGGTGCCGAGCATCATGCCGGTCATCGTCAGTTTCGGAGTGCCGGAGGCCAACAGGGCGGCGAGTCCGAAGTCGATGATCTTCACCGTGCCATCGGCCGCCAGCAGGATGTTGTCCGGTTTGAGGTCGCGGTGCACCACGGGAAGTGCGTGTGCGTAGGCGAGCGTGGTGGCGATCTGCGCGGCAACCGCCACAGCCCAACCGACCTGCAGCTCGATCTCCTGGCTCAGGTAGCTCTGCAGGGTGTACGCATCGGCGACGTACTCCATCACCAGGCACACTTCGGCGAGATCGGCGTCGAGGATGGCGTCGAATACTTGTGGTACACCGTGGTGCCGAATCCGCGCGGTGACCCTGGCTTCCCGACGGAACCGTTCGGCGAGTTCGGCAACCTCGGCACTGGATCGGGCCTGATTCACCCGAATGAGTTTCACCGCGACCTCACGGTCGAGCACGGTGTCGTAGCCGCGCCACACCGATCCCATCGCGCCTGAGCCGATCTCGTCGATCAGCTCGTACCGCGTGCCGATGCGCGTTCGCACCGTCCATCACCTACCGTTCCTTCGAGCCCCACGATGTCGTCGCCCCGGCGGGATCATCCGGAAATCCACAGCCGGTCAGTCGGTCCGGACATTTCTGATCTGTGCGGCCAGTTCGATGACCCGGCGGTCCTGCTCACCGTACCGAACGGCCATCCGTGTATGGAGCTGCTGCAGCCGCTGCACAGCACCGCGAGCGTCGCCTGCTCCGACGTCACAGCGTGCCAGTTGCCGTTGGCAGTACGTCACCTGGTCGTCGTAGGGCCCCCAGACCTCGGTCAGCTCATCGATCAGGGATCGGTACAGGTCGGCCGCTTCGCGGTATTCACCGGTCTCGAGGTGGAGGTCGGCGAGCCTGGTCCGTGCTTCGACCACCTCGCGATCGTGGGCACCGAGAATCGGGGCGACGGCCTCGACCACGGTCTTCAGCTTGCTCGCCGTATCCGCGGGTCGCACCGCGCCGTCGGGTTCGCGAGTGCGTTCGATCGCCTGTCGCAAGCCGCTTCTTTCGGTGTCGACCACGGCGGTCGATGCGCTGTCGGGCTCGTCCTCTGGCTCGGACCTGGCGCTTTTCGAGGCACCAACGGCCAGCGCATACATCAGCGCGGGCCCGTCGAGCCCGGTCACCTCCGACAGCGAACCCAACCCGGCCGCGTACCGGAGTAGACCGGCGTGCACCACGGCAGCGTCGGGTGGTCGCTGTGCCGGCGACTTGGCGAGCATGCACATCACCAGCTCCGCCATGTCCGCCGGAATCCCTGGACATGCGGTCCCAATCTCGGGCGCGGGCCGATGGATCTGATTCTGCCACACGACAAATGGCGTCCCGCCGGTCATCACCCGTTTTCCGGTGAGCAGTTCGTGCAGCACCAGTCCGAGCGCGTACAGATCGGTCTGCGGCACAACAGCTTTGGCTTCGACCTGCTCCGGCGCCATGAAGGCGGGGGTACCGAGCGTGGCTCCAGTCGTGGTGTAGCGAGTCACGTCACCGTCGAGGACTACGGCGAGCCCGAAATCGAGGACCTTCACCGTCCCATCGGGACACAACATGAGGTTCGACGGCTTGAGGTCGCGATGGAAGATCCGGTGACGATGCGCGGCGGTCAGTACCGCGGCCGTTTGTGCCCCGAGCGCGGCCACGACACCGACCGGCAGCGATCCGTGGTTGGCCAGCAAATCGTCGAAGGTGATGCCCTCGACGAATTCCATCACCAGATAAGGCCGTTCGGGGCTCCCTGGCAGGAGGCCCGCGTCGTAGATTGCGGGCAATCCCGGGTGGCTCAGTCGCGCCATCACCTCGGCCTCGCGCAAGAAGCGCTTGGTCCAGCCCGGATCGTTGTCCAGGCTCGGCTGGGTGAACTTCACCGCGATCCGTCGCTTGAGATTGCGGTCGAATCCCTCGTAGACCCGCCCCATCCCACCGGACCCGATCTGCTCGAGGAGCTCATACCGACCCCCGACAACCTGCGGTTGCACGGCAACTACCTCCGTCAGTCCGACCACGATGCCACGGCGAGCAGCCTGCACACCTCCCCCATCTTCCCATCTCGCCTGCCGATCTGTTCGCCATAGCTCAACCCGAACATCAACTTTGTCGATTGACAATGCTTTCAGTTGCAGATATGGTTTACATTGCTCAGCGAGAAACTTCTGTAGAGCAACGTCACCAGAGCGCAGCCCGATTCATCCCGGCCGCACGCTCAGCCCACCGCCACACCACCGAGGACCAGCCATGCGTACCCGCCCCACCCTCTCGGCCCTGCTCGCCATCGGCGCAGCCACGCTCACCCTCACCGCCGTCGCGCCCAGCGCTGTCGCCGCCCCGAACACCGGCTCCGCCGGCGGTTCCTCGAGCAGTGGTTGCGGCCCACGCAGCAACGCCGACCGGCTGTTCCTGCGCGAGTCCTACTTCGACCGCGAAGACTGTGACACGCAGGACGCAGGCATTCGCCTCGCGCAGGCGGAATGCCGCTGGCTCGACGCCCATGGCAACTCCGCGGCCAACCGGATCGAGCTCGCCGAGAGCACGGAAGACACCCTGGAATACCCCTTCACCTTCCTGGATGCCGCTATCCAGGCGTACTGCCCGCAATATCGGGACTGACATCGGCTCAGTGCTGCGGACTCACGGTTCGCCGTCGATGCTTCGAGCAAGCATTCCGACGGCTACTGTGGTCTTCGCGGCGGCGGGGCCGGGCGATGTAGGACAACGAGAACAGGACGCGCGAGTATGGACGAGGGTCGGTGGACAACGGTCACCGAGTCGAGTTTCGAGCACGAGCGCCGGGGGCTGGAAGCTATCCGGACACAGTTGCCGAATGTCGATCCGTGGTTTGCCTGGTCGAACTTCACCTTTACCGCCGACACCGGCCACGTGCGTGAGGTCGATCTGCTGGTGATCGCCCCGAACGGGGTGCACATGATCGAGCTCAAGGATTGGAGCGGTCGCCTGTCCTCGGAGGGCGGCGATTGGGTTCAGACGAACAAGCGTGGCGACCGCAGGCTGTTCCGGAGCCCGCTACATCTGGTGAACCAGAAGAGCAAGGAACTGGCGAGCCTGCTGGGCTCCAACGGAACTCGCGTCTTCGTCAGCTCGGCGGTCTGCCTCACCAACCAGGGGTTGCGGTTCGAGTTGCCCGCGGGCGACCGTGCCAACACGCACACGATCAAAGAGTTGCTGGACCGGCTCAATGCCCCGGTCACCGACGTCAGGCGCCGCATCGACGCCCAGCAGGCCAAGCGGATCAAGAAAGCGTTCGAAGACGCGGGCGTCCGCCGCAGCGACGCCGAGTTCACCGTCGGCCCGTATCTGTTGCAGCGCAAGCCGATCGACGCGGGTCCGACGTGGCAGGACTACCTCGCCGTCCACGCCGAGCTGCGGGAGCCGGTTCGCGTGCGCGTTTACCTGCGCGAACGTGGCGCCGACGAGGATTCCCGCAAATCGGTGGACGCCGCAGCACGTCGAGAAGCGGCGGTGCTGCGCCGATTCCGGCACCAGGGCGCGGTGCAGCTCGAGCATTTCGATTCCTCGGGCCACTCCGCGGGCCCCGCACTCATCTTCCGGTACCACCCCGACACCCTGCATCTGGACGAATACCTCGCCCGCTACGGCGAATCGTTGGACATCGGCGATCGCATCGGTTTGGTTCGCCAGCTGGCGGAGACACTGCGCTCTGCGCATTCCTCACGCTTGTACCACCGCGCGCTCGCCGCCCGGTCGATTCACGTGATTCCCCAACGTGGTCCGGCCGAAACCCAACGGTGGCGCGCGCCACTGCTGCAGATCTCCGACTGGCAGGTGGCGACGCAACGCTCGGCGGGCACCGCCCTGTCCATGACCCGGCACGCACCGACACTGCTGTCGGCGCAACATCTGTCGACAGGGTCGGACGCCTACCTCGCCCCCGAGGTCGCCGCGACGTCGCCCGATCCCATCGCGATGGATGTCTACGGCCTCGGCATGCTCACCTATCTGCTCGTGACGGGTAAAGCACCGGCCACGGCGCAAGCAGAACTCTTGGCCCGCTTCGAGGCGGGTGAGGATCTGCGGCCCAGCGCTGTGGTCGATGATCTGCCTCAGGACGTCGATCTCCTGGTCGCAGCGGCCACGGACTATCGACCCACGCGGCGGCTCACATCGATCGCCGAGTTCATCGAGTTGCTGGAGGATGTCGAGAACGCGCTGACCGCTCCCGACGAGGAAGAGCTCAGCGCACCGGACAAAGACCCCCTGGAAGCGGTCCGCGACGACGTGCTGGCAGGTCGTTGGTTGGTGCGTCGCCGCCTGGGCACCGGGTCGACGAGCCGCGCCCTCCTCGTCCGCGATCTGGCGGCCGACTCCGACAATCGCAAGAACCATGTGGTGCTCAAGGTCGCGCTCTCCGACGACCGCGGCGAAGTGCTGACCCGCGAGGCGGGCGTACTGCGCGGTCTGCGGCGCCACTCGGGCATCATCGACCTGGTCGATCCCGGGGTGCTGACCCTCGCTGACCGCACGGCGTTGGTTCTCGAATATGTCGGCGACGAACAGGGATTGGAGCAGGAGTCCAAGCACCGCACCGAGGAGACGGTCGCCCGCGAGCTGCGTGACAACGGTCGCCTGCAGGTCGGTCGCCTGGAAACCTACAGCGACTACCTGTTCGGTGCCCTCGACTTCCTCGAAGGCGAAGGCGTCTGGCATCGCGACCTGAAGCCGGACAACATCGCTATTCGCGTGCGCCCCAACCGGACTCGCGAACTGGTCCTCATCGACTTCTCGCTGGCCGGTTACCCGGTGCAGAACACCGAAGCAGGCACCGAAGGCTATCTCGACCCGTTCATCACCACGTTGACCCGTGGCGTCTACGACGCCCACGCCGAACGCTATGCGCTGGCGGTCACCCTGCACGAGATGGCCTCGGGCGAGCTGCCGCGCTGGGGCGATGGCAGTGTGCTGCCGCGCCAACTCGATGCCGCGGAATTCCCGTATCCCGAGGTCGCCGCGGACGCGTTCGACCCGTCGGTGCGCGACGGCCTGGTGGAGTTCTTCCGCAAGGCCCTGCATCGCGATGTCGCCCAACGCTTTTCGGATCTGAAGCCGATGCGCGACGCGTGGCGCAAGATCTTCCTGGATATGAGCCGCTCGGTTCCGTCGCGGCCGTTGAGCGCACATCCGGCACCGCCGGTCGATGTGGACGAGGTGTCGCCGGAGGACCAGCGGCGCCAGATCGCCGAACAGGCGACCGTCGAGACCCACCTGTCCCAGGCCGGGATGACGGCGGCCACTGAGCAGTTCCTCTACGGACTCGGCGTCAACACCGTCGGCGAGCTGCTCGACTACGGCCGCGGCAAGCTGATCAACGCACCCGGCCTTGGCGCTCGCGCCCGCCGCGAGATCCAGGACCGGATCAAAGAGTGGGGCAGGCGCCTGGGCAAAGAGGAGCCGGCGCCGCTCACTTCGGAGGCAAGAAAGGAAGCGAAGGCCGAGCTCACCGCGGCCAGCGCCGATCTCAGCGCCGGACTGCTGCGCACGCTCAGCCTGGACACGCTCGCCGCGGGTTTCGTCCCCGAGCGCAAGAACAACGGCGCCGGTGGCAACGCAACCAAGGTGGATGCGGTTGCTCGCTTGCTCCGCATTCCCGGAGCCGGTGATCTGCCCGAACTCGATGCGTGGCCGACCCAGTCGGCGGTGGCCGACACCCTGGGCTTGACCTCGGGCCGAGTCGCACAGTTGCTGAAAGCTCAACGCACGCAGTGGAAGAAGGATCCTGCGGTACAGGCGCTGCGCGAGCAGGTGCTGGAACTGCTGGACAGCTTCGGACGTGTCGCAGCGGCGACCGAACTCGCGGATGCGCTGATCGCCCGGCGCGGCACGCGCCTGCACGAGCGCGCACAACGTCGGGCCTTGGGCTTGGCCGCGCTGCGGGTGGTCGTGGAAGTAGAGCAGCTCGCGCCGGACGAGGCCGCGTTCTACGTCGCCCAGAAGCGTGATTCCGGAGCGAACCCGGTGGTTGTGCTGGCGCTGGAAGCCGCCGAGGACGCTTCGTTCGACACACCGGCCGCACCCGCCTTGGCCCAGTACGCCTTGCGCCTGGGCAAAACCGCCGACGCGCTGGCCGACCAGGAAACCTTGCCGACCGCCGCGACGGTCCTCGACCGGCTCGGCGCGATCGAGCCGCCGGAGGGCGCCTTCACCTTGGACGAGCGCCGCCTTGTCCAGGTGGCAGTCAGCGCGTCCCGCAAGGCCGCCGTCACGCCGCGTCTGGAGATCTACCCGCGCGACCTGCCCTTGGTGCGAGCCGTCAGATTGACCCAGGCCGGCTTGGTCACTCTCACCCCGGGCATGCCGCTACCGCAGCAGCCCGGTCTGCTGGCGCAGACGGTGTTCGATCGGATCCTGGCGCGGTTCCCTGAGCTGTCCATTGTGGGCAGCGACGAGGACCTGCCGACCCTGGAGCTCACAAAAGCACTGCGGGAGGCCGGTTTCGGCCTGGTAGTCGCGACGCACCCGGTGTCCCGGGTCCAGCGCTACATCCCCGAACAGGGCGATGAGACCTCCAGCTTCACCGAGCACGCCCCCCGCTGGACAACAGCCGTCAACTCGCACGCATTGGGCCGCTACTCCGACGACCCGAACCTGGCCAAGGCCGCCCGCGCCGAAGAACTTCTCCTCGGTGCAGCGCCGCGGGACGGCTTCCGGGTACTCACCGCGCCGATCATGCGCCACGACGACAAGGACCGCCCCAACGCCGCCGCCGAACTGCGGGACCGTTTCGCGGCCCGCCCGATGTCGGCGACAGCGTTGTTCCTGGCCACCATGCACGACCTGGTCCCCCCGAACACGAAGCCCACCTGGGAAACGATCCTGCGCGCGGACGTCGCGCCGCCCGGCTCCCGACCCGCCATGAAGTTCTCCGAATACGCACGCACCGCGTGGAGCCGCATCGAAGCCGAGATCGCCGACAACATCGCCGGTAACGGGCCACTGCTGCTCACCGACACCCTGGTGTTCGCCCGCTACGACGCCATGGGCGTGCTCGGCCGCCTGGCCGAGCAGGCCCGCCGCGGAAAGGGCGGTCTGTGGCTGCTGTGCCCGCAGTCCGACCCGATGCGTCCGCCGCACCTCGGCGCCGTTGCGGTGCCGTACCAGTCCGCTCTCAACGAGTGGATCCAACTACCTGCCTCGTGGATCAACAACATCCACCGCGCCAGCCCCTCGACCGATTCAGGAGTCTCCGCATGATCGACCGCGCCGCACTGCTCTCCGACCTGAAGAAGCAGGTCACCGCGGCAGAGGACGACCTGAACAAGCAGCTACGCGTCCTGCCCGAGGTCGAAGCACGCCTGGCCGACGAGTGGGCCCACGCCCGCAAACTCAACCGCACCGCAGCCACGAAGACCTCCTGGCTCGACGAACGCATCACCCAGGTTGCCGTCGCCTGGGTCCTCGGCACCGTCTTCGTCCGCTTCTGCGAAGACAACCGCCTGATCGCCGAGCCCTACCTCACCGGCCCCACCGACGACCGCCGCGAACTCGCCCACGCCCGCTACGACGCCTACGTCGAATCCGACCCAGACCCCACCTACCGCGGCTGGCTCACCACCGCCTTCGCCGAACTCGGCGCAGGCCAAGCAGGAAAACTCCTCTTCGACCCCTCCCACAACGCCCTCTACCAAATCCCACTCTCCCACGACGGCGCCCGCGACCTCATCGAATTCTGGCGCACCCGCGACGAACACGGCGTCCTCGTCCACAACTTCACCGACCCCCTCGACGAAGACGGCATCAACGGCTGGGACACCCGCTTCCTCGGCGACCTCTACCAAGACCTCTCCGAAGACATCCGCAAAAACTACGCCCTCCTCCAAACCCCCGAATTCGTCGAAGAATTCATCCTCGACCGAACACTCGAACCCGCCATCCGCGAATTTGGTTACGCGGAAATCAAACTCATCGACCCGACTTGCGGGTCAGGGCACTTCGTGCTGGGCGCGTTCAAGCGATTGAACGAACGCTGGGCAGTAGATCAGCCAACCACGGACCGACATGAACGAGTCCAAGCTGCACTGAACTCCGTCCACGGCGTGGATCTCAATCCCTTTGCAATCGCCATCGCTCGGTTCCGTCTGCTCGTAGCTGCTATGGCCGCCGCAAACGTACGTAACCTTGCCGAAGCTGCGCGCTACGAGTGGCCGATTAAGCTCGCTGTCGGCGACTCTCTGATCAAGGCTCGTCAGTTGGAACTCAGCCTCGACGAAGACAGCGGCGATCCGCTTGCCGAATTCTCCTACGCCACCGAGGACGTCCACGAATACCCGGGAATTCTGGATTCAGGACGCTATCATGTAGTTGTGGGAAATCCTCCCTATATAACAGTAAAAGACAAGAACCTTAACGAGCTGTACCGCGGACTATATGACGCGTGCGCCGGAACATACTCACTCTCAGTACCTTTCGCTCAACGCTTCTTTGAATTAGCCAGGCTCGGCTCTTCAAATAGCAACGGGTTTGGGCACGTAGGACAGATTACTGCAGCGTCATTTATGAAGCGAGAGTTTGGCACGAAGCTAATTGAGAATTTTTTTGCACACTCCGTAGAGTTGACGGAAGTTATCGATACTTCGGGTGCCTACATTCCAGGCCACGGCACACCGACCGTGATTCTCATCGGCACAAGACGCTCTGGCGCCAAACGTGGAGCTACCATCCGCACTGTTCGCAGCGTTCGAGGAGAGCCTCAAGCGCCGGAGAATCCCGCGGACGGGCTAGTTTGGCGAGCAATCCTCGATCAGATTGATCGCACCCCCAGTGCAGGGAATTGGGTTTCGGTAGGCGATCTTGATCGCGCTCGCTACTTCGCTAAACAACCGTGGATTCTTACTGATGGCGGCCAGGAGCTAATTGATCATGTGAATGCGAGCGCGGCAGCAACATTATCCAGCGAAGTTGCCGACATCGGGAGAACCACTACCAGTGGCGCCGACGATGCATACTTCGCCGGCGACCTTGAAACGGTGCGCCGCCTAGGAATGAGCGGAAGCTTTCGGGAGGTCGTGCTTGGCGAAAACGTCCGCGATTTTAAGATTTCGGACACCGTTCAGATGGCAAATCCATACACCGACCACACCAACACTAC
Source organism: Nocardia sp. NPDC060259 (assembly GCF_042728775.1). Taxonomy (NCBI): domain Bacteria; kingdom Bacillati; phylum Actinomycetota; class Actinomycetes; order Mycobacteriales; family Nocardiaceae; genus Nocardia; species Nocardia sp. NPDC060259. Next base: position 35,694 of record NZ_JBHXAY010000022.1, on the reverse strand, counting down.
CCCTGTAGAAAGCAGTCATCCGCTCGTTACGCGTTTTCTGTGGCGGACTAGAACCACGCTATCTAGTCGAATCATTTTCGGAAAGAGGATCACGGAGCGAAATCCGTGGTACGTTCACCTTGAGAACTACTATCAGAGACTGCAGACACCGCTCTCAATCACCTTTGCTTTCGTGGCGACACACAACCATTTCGCGCTGGACCGGGGTGGCAAGGTATTCAACCGCTCAGCGCCCGTAGTCAAACTGCATGCAGCAGCAAGCCAGGAAGAGCATTTGCGACTGCTCGGACTACTGAACAGCTCCACTGCATGCTTCTGGCTCAAAATGGTGAGCCACAATATGGGAAGCACAGTTGACACGAAGGGCGCACGACAGTCACGGGCACCATTCGACGACTTCTACCAGTTCAATGGTTCGAAGCTAGAACATTTCCCGCTCCCGAGGCACTATCCAACCGAACTGGCGACCGCGTTAGATGACCTCGCTCAGCAGTTCATTGCCGCTACGCCTGCGTCGGCGGTAGCCGCGCAGGTCCCAACTGGACCGACCATGCGCGAGGCGCAAAAACAGTGGCAGAAAGTTCGAGCGCAAATGATCGCGACACAGGAAGAACTGGACTGGCAGGTCTACTCGGCCTATGGCCTGCACAAGGAGCCTTTAGTTGCTCCCAATGGACAGTTCCCTCCCATCTCCTTCGGCGAACGTGCATTCGAAATAGTGCTGGCCCGTCAAGTCGCACGTGGCGAAGCGTCTGACGATTGGTTCATCCGCCACAATGCGACGCCAATCACAAATCTCCCCGATAGCTGGCCAAATTCATACAAGCGCCTGGTAGAAAGTCGCATTGCGGTGATCGAATCGAACCGCGCGATTGGCATGATTGAGCGCCCAGAATACAAACGGCGCTGGGCTACCGAAGGTTGGGATGCACTGCAAGAGAATGCATTGCACGCCTGGCTTCTCGATCGCATGGAATCGCGTGACATCTGGTTCAGTGACAGTAACCAACCGCAGCTCCTCACCCTACCCAGACTCACCGACCATCTCGCTAGTGACGCCGACTTCGTTTCAGTCGCAGCGCTTTACGCACCTCGCACCGACCTCGCAAAATTGGTCGCGGACCTGATCACCCACCAACACGTTCCGTTCGTATCTGCTTTGTGCTACAAGCCTTCCGGACTCAAGAAGCGCCAGGACTGGGAAGGCGTCTGGAACATGCAACGTGAAGAAGACGCCATGCCCGACGGCTATGACAAGAACGAATTCCGCAAGAAGATCCCGGTCCCTCCCAAATACAATTCCGCCGACTTCCTGCGCACCTCGTTCTGGCAGGCCCGTGGCAAACTCGACGTACCCAAGGAACGCTTCATCTCCTATGGCTCCACCAACACCGCCACCCCAGAGCTTTACGGCTGGGCAGGCTGGGACCATCGCGAACAAGCCATGGCCATCGCCATCTATCTCGCCGAACACAGCCTCTCCACCGAGGAGATCACGCCGTTCCTAGCGGGCCTGCTCGAACTCCAGCCTTGGCTTGACCAGTGGCACAACGAGATCGACCCGGACTTCGGCATCGCCCCGTCGACCTTCCTCGCAGGCGACCGCCACGACAGGCAGGGCGAGCATGGGCTGACCGACGACGACTTGCGTAACTGGCGCCCACAACCCGCCACCCGCGCCCGCCGCACAACAACGAAGCGCACCACCAAGAAGACTGAAGCAGCACAGGGGGATAACTGATGGACCAGCACCCACTTCTGCGCGACCTTATCGATATCAAGGAGCACATCGCCGGCTCGGACTATGTGCTCACCCTGGCAGATGCGGTCACTGAGGAAGGCTCCACCAAGGCGGTCGAGGACTATGTGCTCACTGAGCGCCTCCTCGGCAACTTCGATGAAGCCCTCGCGCTCATCAAGTCGGCTCTAGACGGCAACACCTCGAAGCCAGCCTTCCTGCATGGTTCGTTCGGTGCCGGTAAGTCGCACTTCATGGCGGTGCTTTACGCTCTGCTCTCCGGCAATCCAATCGCACGCTCCCGCAGCGAATTCGACTCGCTGCTCACCAAGCACGAGTGGCTGTTGTCGGACGGCAAGAAGTTCCTGATGGTGCCGTATCACATGATCGACGCCAAGGCGATGGAGCAGCGGGTGCTCGGCGGCTACGTCGATTTCGTCCGCAAGCGGCACCCCGAAGCGATCATCCCGCCGGTGTACCGCACCGATGCGCTGTTCACTGACCTGCGCTCATTGCGCATCAGGATGGGTGAGGAGTCGTTCCTCGCTGCCCTCAACAGCGACCACGTTGACGAAGGTGACGACGAATGGGGTGAGCCGACCGCCTTCTGGACCACGCAGAAGGTCGACACCGCACTCGCCGCGTCCGAGGCCCACGACGGCAGCGGACTGAATCTCGTCAATCCGTCCACCCCGCCGGAGCTGCGCGCCAAGCTTGTCCACGATGCAGGCACCACCCTGCTACCCGGCTTCACTCAGCGTGCCGCCGAGGACGAGACCGGCTTCATCTCCCTCGACGCAGGCCTCAGTGTCATTGCCTCCCATGCGAAATCGCTCGGTTATGACGGCATCATCCTGTTCCTGGACGAGCTGATCCTATGGCTGGCCAGCCTCATCCACGACGAGAAGCGGGTCGCCCGCGAAGCCAGCAAGATCACCAACTTCCGTGAAGGCGGCGACGCTCGTCGCGATATCCCGATCATCTCGTTTATCGCCCGCCAGCGGGATCTGCGTGAGTTGGTCGGCGAAGAACTCGCGGGCGCCGCGGAATCGGCGATTCAGGATGCGCTCAACCACGCCTCGGGCCGCTTCGATCTGATCAGCCTCGAAGACCGCAACCTGCCGCAAATCGCGCACGCCCGACTGCTCAAGCCACGCGACGACGACGCAATAGCCCAATTCGACGCGGCATTCGAACGGACCAGGAAACTCAGCCCGAAGGTGTGGGACACCCTCCTCGGGTCCGACGAGTCCACCACCGGCGCCGACGAGGCGTCGTTCCGGTTGAGCTACCCGTTCTCCCCCGCCTTCCTCGACACCCTCGTCCACATCTCGGCCGCCCTGCAGCGCTCTCGCACCGGCCTGAAGCTGATGGGCCAGCTCCTCGCCGACCACCGCAATGAACTGCGCCTCGGCGACCTCGTCCCCCTGGGTGACCTCTACGAACAGCTCACCCGCGGTGGCGACCGCCCGTTCGTCGCTGACAAGAAGGTGCTCTTCGACGCTGCCGACAAGCTGTACCGGGCGCGGCTGCGGCCGTACCTGCTCAGCACGTGCGAGGTCACCGAGGACGATATAGACGCCTACGTTAACCGGCGCGACACCATCACCGATGCCAAACTCCTCGGCAACTGCAAGAAATTCGTCGGCCAGAACCGTCTGGCTTGCACCGTGCTGCTCGCGTCCTTGGCACCCAGCGTTCCCGCCCTGAAGGACTTGACGATTCGCCGTCTCGGCGCCCTCAACTACGGCTCGATCACCACCATGATCCCCGGTCGGGAAGAGGGCGTGATCAAGGACATGATCGGCGAATGGGCCGGTCGCTTCCCCGAGATCAAGCCCACCGGCACCGACGCCAATCCCGGTGTGCGCCTGGAACTGTCCGGTGTCGACGTCGAGTCGGTGATCGCCAACGCGCAGGTCAACGACAATCCGGCCAACCGGCTCGCCCTCGCGCGCGACCTGCTCGCCGAGGAATTCGGGCTCGATCGGGCCAACGGTCGTTTCGATGCCGATGAGCTGCGCTTCGTCTGGCGTGGATCCAACCGTACCGCGGAAGTGGTGTTCGGCAATGTCAGCGACGACGACGCGCTGCCCAATCATGATCTGCAGCCCACCATCGAGGGGCGCTGGCGCATCGTCATCGACCTGCCTTACGACGAAGGCACCCACACCCCGATCGAAGACGCCGACCGGATTCGGCGACTCAAAGAAGAGCAGGGCACCAACCACCCCAACACCGTTGCGTGGCTGCCCACCCACCTGACCAAGCCCCGATGGGAGGACTTCCGGCGGCTGCTGGTCATCACGAAGGCGCTCGCCGATCCGTATCGGTTCGACACGCAGTACGCCCAGCACCTCAACCCGGACAATCGGGCCAGTGCCAAGCAGCTGCTCGAATCGCAGCGCGAGGTCCTGCGGCAGCGCGTCCTCGCGACCTTCAAGCAGGCTTACGGCCTGGCCGAACGTAAACCCGAGGACGTCACCAACGACCTGGGCGAGTTGTTCCACCCGCTGCCCGATATCGATGGACTGACCGTCTCGATCGGCCAGCCACTGCACGACGCCATCCGCAACCTCGCAGGCAAGCTCCTCGCCCACCAGTTCCCCGAGCACCCAAACCTCGACCCGGACGGGACCGGCGTAGCCGTCAAGGCGACCGATGCGAAAGTCGTGCTCGCGCAGGTGAAAGGCGCTGCCGAAGCTCGCGACGGGCGTTTCGAAGTACCTGCCAAAGAGCGCGCGCTCATGCGCCGGATCGCGGAACCGCTCGGTCTGGGCCAGCAAAAGGAGGCCTACTTCGAGCTGTCCAAACGATGGGCCGATCACTTCCGGCGTGCCGCCCAGAACAACGGCAGCACCGGCGACCTGACGGTCATCTCGCTCGGCGATTGGATCGACCTGCCGCAGCCGCGCGGGCTGGAACCCCACATCGCCAACCTGGTGATCGCGTCGTTCGCCGAAATGGACGACCGGATCTGGGTCCGGGGCGGTGTGCCCATCGACACCCCTGAACTCACCAAGATCCACAACGGCGACGCATTGCGCACCCAGCCGCTGCCGAGCGAATCGGACTTCGACACCGCCCGCAATCGGTTCGAGGTGATCTTCGGCGAGAAAGCTCCGACGCTCCTTCGCGGTGGGCCGGTGCAGCAGTTCGCGCGTCAGATCAACGGTGCCGCCACCAGGTACCAGGACTCCGCGGCTCGCCTTGTCGAACAGCTGGAGAAGCACGCCGATTTCCTCAAGCTCGACGACAGCGATGCCGGTGAGCGGCTTGCGCTGGCTAGACGCTCGCTCGAGCTGCTGTCATCCCTCGTCGCGGTCGGGACGGGCGGGTCCGCCGGTGCGAAGAAAGCTGTCGAAACGCTGGCTCGGTTCGATCTGGCCGAGGTCAATGCGGACCGGTATGCGACCTCGATCAAGTCGGCCGATCAGGTCACCTCTGCCCTGACCCACGCTGCCTGGCGCAACCTCGAGCAGGCCACCCTGCTTGGCCCGGCAGGCACGTCCCTGCTCGACTCACTGCGCACCACAGCACGCGCCGACCAGCGCTCGGCCGATCTGGCAGAAGCACTGCGCACCATCGACCGGCAGGTCACCGAGCTGACGACGCGCAAGCTGCGCGAGGGTGCCCTTCGCCAGCAGCAGAGGGACACGCCGGCGACGCCTGTCGAACCCGCGCCGGTGATTGCCCCACCCACACCCACTCCCGACGAAATCGACCTGAGCACCAAAACCAGCACGCCACCGATCGACCCCACCAAGCCCCACGCGGGACCCCGGACCGGCATCTACACCACCACCGCACGTGACGCCGTCGCCAGCTTCTCCGAACAACTGGCTGAGCTGGCGGAGCTCGAGCCGACTGCGCACATCGAAATCACGTGGCGGGTAGTCGAATGACCAGCACTACGGACACGACTGCCTTACGCATGTCGAGAGCCACTGTGGCCCAATATCTTTCAGCACACAAGAAGCTCCAGGCGGAGCTGGCCACGCCAGGCGAACCTGTCACCCTGCTGCTGCGCGGCGAACCGGAGTGGGAGGGTGACCCTGTCCTCTCGCTCGCCGAAGGCCGTCGGGCCCAGGTATCGGTGGCTGCGTCGCCGCTGGCGGTGCACGAAACCGTCCTTGCCCACGTCCGCGAGATCGGTCCCGACCCGCGGGTTCTCGTACTGCTCACCGATATCGAGGAACACGATCTCGACCCTGCGATCCTCGCGCGCGCACACCGCGGGCGGGTACACGCAATCGATCGCTGGGACATCGTCCGAGAGTCGTTCGGCGCCATATCCATTGATCCCCGGCTCAAACGGGACGGCTGGGCCTGCGAAGCCCTGCTCGACGCTGCCGGTGCCCCCGGGTGGCCCACCGCGATGGCAGGCCGCGTCCTCTCCCGCGTCGCAGCACTCACCGCGCTGACCGGGCGTCGGCTGCGCATCCAGTCGGGGACCGACCGCATCGACCCCGTCACCCTGCTCGAGTGGACACAACGTCCGGGCGCGTCCCAACAGCTACTCGATCTCCGGGCACCTGAGCGCGACGGCCTCATCGAATTCCTCAGCGAGTCAGAACAATGCGGTGCTACCGGCACCGCGGTAGCCGCGCTGACCATGGCCGGACACGGCTCGGAAGCACTCGCCTACGGGCTCGTTTGCGCTGCCCTGTGGCAGCACGCCGCCCCTGGCAACGCCGTCTATCAGGCGCGTGGGCGCGTCGAGCGCTGGCTCGGTGATCGCCCCCCGGTGCAGGGCGAAGCACTCGACCGCCTGCTAGCGACCTACGGCCGCACCTGCGAGGACTACGTTCGCGATCTGCTGGTAAAAGCACGCGCCGCCACCGACCTCGACGACGAAGCCGACGACGCCGCTATGGCTGCGCACAAGGTCGCGAAGACCGTGCTGGCCCAGGCTGATCTGCTGGTACGCCAGTTCGGCGCAGGCGAAGCCGCAGCACAGAGCCCGCTGCTCACCGCCGGACTCGAGGCCAGGTTCACCGCTGCCGGACAAGCGCTCGGCCGGGGCAAACCGGAGGAGATCGACCAGGCCGTCGCCGCCCTGCGCGACCACGACCTCGCCGCAGATCACCGCGTGCGCACCACCCGAGTTCGCATGGCCCAACGCCTCACCCGGTGGCTGCACACCGAGCCCGACCCCACCATCGACGGCAGCGTTGCGGCTGCGTTGAACCGTCAGATGCACAGCACGGCCTGGGCCGACCGCGCACTCGACTACCTCGACGCCGGTGGTGACGACGATCCGGCCCTGCGCGTCGCGTACGACACCATCGCCAACCGTGCCCGCGCCGTCCGCCGCGAATTCGACCGTGAGTTCGCGAAAAACCTTGCGGTGTGGACGGAATCGGGGACGTCACCGGGAACCATGCTCACCGTGGAGACCTTCCTCCATCGAGTGGTCCGTCCCCTGGCAGCCGAGCACCGCGTGCTACTGATCGTGGTCGACGGAATGAGCGCCTCCATCGCCACCGAACTGGCAGGTGAACTACGCGCCACCTTCGCCGAACACGACCCGCTCTCCGACGGAGACGTTCGCCGGCGCTGTATGGCCGCGGCCCTGCCGAGCTTGACTGCAGTCTCGCGCACGTCGCTGTTCGCGGGAAAGCTCATGAAGGGCGACCAGAAGACCGAGCAGCGACTATTTCACGCGCACTCGTTCTGGGGAGCCAAGCGTGCCGCTGTCTTCCACAAGAATGACCTGCGGAGCAAGCCAGGCGATCGATTCGGCGCCGATCTCAACAACGCGATCAACGATCAGGACTGCCACGTCGCGGTAGTCCTCAACACGATCGACGACCGCCTCGCCAAGGAAGCCAAACTCGACGACTCCGGCTGGGAAGCCCGCGAGATCGGTGACCTGCGGGCACTCGCCTCGGCAGCGACAGCCCAAGGCATGGTCGTCCTGATCACCAGCGACCATGGTCACGTCATCGACCGACATGGCAAGACCGTCGACGCCCCCAACATCGAATCGGCTCGACACCGCCTGCCCGCCGAGTTCGACAGCCGTTCCGAAACCGAGATTGCGCTGCAGGGTCCGCGCGTCGTCTGGCCAGAGCCCGGCGCATCAATCGTTGCATTGTGGGACAACGACTCCCGCTACACCGCGCAAAAGGCCGGCTATCACGGTGGTGCTTCGCTGGCCGAGATCACCATTCCGGTCCTGGCTTTCCTCCCCTACGGCGCCGAGCGCCCCGCCGGCTGGCGCGAGCTGGGCGACCAGCGCCCGTCCTGGTGGCGCGACGATGCTGATGCGCTACCCGAACCCGAAGCCCCCGTGGCCATCAAGAAGGCCACCAAGCGGGTTACCAACCGAATCGCGGAACATGCCACCGCACAGATCACTCTCGATATACCGCTGCCGAGCCATGAACCGCTGTCACAACCGGCGAATCCGGCCCAAGACCTGGTCACCCGGCTCCTCGCGTCGGACGTGTTCGCGGCACAGTTGGAACAACTCGCACGCAAGCCGAGTAGTTCCAAGCTGGAGAAGGCCATTCGCGCTCTGCTCGACGGTCCCCAATCCACCACAGCCCTCGCCCAGCGGGTCGGTGATCCGCCGATCAGAGCAAACGGATTCGCGGCGGTTCTCGGGCAGCTCCTGAATGTAGATGGCATCCAGGTGCTGGAGATCCTGGCCGACGGCCGCACGTTGCGACTCAATATCGGGCTGCTACGCGCGCAGTTCGGCATCCGTTGACGAGTCCGGCCGCCGCACTGTGCAGCATTGTCCAGGCTCACCTCATGGAAAGATTGCCCTGGTGACTAGCGTTCCTTCCCCGGTCAGCGCCGTCCGCCGCCGTGACGTCATCGACGCGCTGCGGCGCGGCGCGGTGCCGGGCAACGGACTCGACCTGCTGGCAACCGGCCTCGACCGGTTCGAGGCAGCGCTCGATACCGAACTGGACACCGTCGCCTCCGGTGGTGCGGTGTTCAAGGCGGTGCGTGGCGAGTACGGATCGGGCAAGACGTTCTTCTCGCGGTGGCTGGGCGAGCGCGCTAGAGCGAAGCGGTTCGCTGTCGCGGAGATCCAGATTTCGGAGACCGAGACGCCGTTGCACAAGCTCGAGACCGTCTATCGACGGGTCACCGAGCAACTGACCACGACGAGCTTTCCGCCCAGTGCGTTGCGACCGGTTGTCGACGCCTGGTTCTACGCGCTCGAGGAAGACGCGCTGGCCGCCGGCGCGGACGAAGAAGGCCTACCGGACGCGGTCGGCGAACTGATGGCCGCACGACTGGCCGAGGTATCGCGACACGCCCCGTCGTTCGCCACGGCGCTACGCGGCTACCACCGCGCGCTACTCGACAACGACGAAGCCACGGCGTCCGCGATCATCGCCTGGCTGGGTGGCCAGCCCAACGTTGCGGCGGCCGCGCGCCGGGCCGCCGGTGTCCGCGGCGAGCTCGACCATTTCGGCGCACTCGGTTTCCTGCAGGGACTGCTGACGGTGCTGCGCGACAGTGGTCACCGTGGCCTGCTCCTCGTCCTGGACGAGGTCGAGACTCTGCAGCGAGTGCGTTCGGATGCGCGAGACAAGGCGCTCAACGCCCTGCGCCAGCTCATCGACGAAGTCCATTCGGGTCGCTTCCCCGGCCTGTACCTGCTGATCACCGGCACGCCCGCGTTCTACGACGGGCAGCAAGGCGTGCAGCGATTGGCACCACTGGCCCAGCGCCTCGCCACCGACTTCACGACCGACCCGCGATTCGACAACCCGCGTGCTGTTCAGCTGCGATTGCCCGGATTCACGATGGAATCCCTTGTAGCGCTAGGCAGCACGATCCGCGATCTCTATGCCGACGGCAGCGCCGAGCCGGACCGCATCCGCCGCGTCGCCGACGACGCCTACATCGCCGACCTGGCCACCGCGGTGAGCGGCACACTCGGCGGCAAGGTCGGCATCGCACCCCGGGTATACCTCAAGAAGCTTGTCGGCGACGTACTCGATCGCGTCGACCAATTCCCCGACTTCAACCCCCGTGAGCACTACACACTGACTGTCGGCGTCACCGAACTCACCGATGCCGAACGCAATCTCGTCAGCGCCGACGACATCGACCTCGACGTGTGACCGGTCAGCAACCACCAACCGCCCCGGCGTCGTAGACTCGCTCGTTGTCAAAGTAGTTGGTACACAAGCGGATCATGATGGTCGACCGGAAAGTGGGCCGGTCGGCGCTGGAGGGGTAGCGCATGGCACTGGACAATCCGAACCTGAAGGACGTGCTGGGGCGGATCCACAGCGGCCAACTACAGCTGCCCGATTTCCAGCGTGATTGGAAGTGGGGCGACCAGGGTATCCGTGAACTGATCGCTACGGTCACGCTGAACTACCCGCTCGGCGTCGTGATGACTCTGCGGACCGGTGGCGAAACCAGTTTCCGCGCACGGCCGTTGGCAGGTGTCGACGGAGTTGACGACGTCGAACCCGAATCATTGTTGCTCGACGGCCAGCAGCGCCTGACCTCGCTCTATCAGTCGCTCTACCTGAACAAACCCGTCGAGACCGAGGACGCACGGAAGAATCCGATCAGGGTCTGGTACTACGTCGACATCGCGAAGGCCATCGGTCCGGCCGCCGACCGTGACGACGCCATCGTCTCGGTCCGCGATCACAACAGGAAGGTGCGGGTTCCGTACGGACCCGACGTGGACCTCAGCGATACCGCGGGCGAGGTAGCCGCAGGGCACTTCCCGCTCCACATCGTGTTCGACATCGAGCGGGTACACGACTGGCAACGCGCCTTCACCGAACACGATCCCGCGCACGCGTGGCCGTTGTGGACGGCGTTCGAAACCAAAGTGCTGCACAATATTCGAACGTTCCTGGTGCCGATGATCAACCTCGGCGCCGACACGACGCCCGACGCAGTGTGCTCGGTTTTCGAACGAGTCAACACGGGCGGAGTGCCGCTGAATGTGTTCGAGCTGTTGACCGCCACCTATGCCGGGGACCGCCAGTACGAACATGAGCACCACGGCAACCGATACGACCTGCGGAAGACCTGGGCCGAGTTGAAGTCCGCCTTGGTACTCGGACAGGCAGTCTTCGGCGACCCGGACTCCGGCGTCGACGACGGCATGACGAGCACCGACCTGCTGCAAGCAGTGGCACTGGTGCGCACCTGGGAGCTCAAGCAGGTCCGTCCCTCCGCGGCGGTGTCGTGCAAACGCCGGGACTTGCTCAACCTGCCGCTGCACGACTTCGACCGCTTGGCACCTCTCGTACGAGACGCTTTCATCTGGGTCGGCGAGTTCCTGGCAGATCAGTGCATCGTGACTGCCGCCGACCTGCCCTACCGTTCCCAGCTCATCCCCCTCGCCGCGGTGCGCACCATCCTCGGCGACCGGACAGACGAGCCGGGCATGCGGGAGAGAATCACCCGCTGGTACTGGTGCGGTGTGCTCGGCGAGATGTACAGCGGCTCGACAGAGACCCGTTTCGCCCGCGATGTCGAGCAGCTGGTCACCTGGACAGACCCGTCGGCTCCGACACCTGACACCGTCAGCGAATCGGTCTTTGCACGCAACCGTCTCGACAGCCTCAGCACACGAAACAGTGCTGCATACAAGGGGATCGTCGCCCTGTTGGTGAAGCACGAAGCCACCGATTGGTACTTCACCGCTGATCCGCTGACTGCGGCCACCCTCGTGCAGCATGCGGTCGACATCCGTCAGATCTTCCCCAAGAAGTGGCTCCAGAGCCGCAACAAGGAATGGGTGACGCCGGGCAACTCGATCGTCAACAAGACCCCGTTGTCCGAGCGCGCCGCGAAGAACATCGTCGGTGCACCCAGCCGCTACCTCCCGGTACTGGCCAGCGAATCAGGCACCCTCGATCAGTGGTTCGACGACGTTGTTGCCACTCATCTGATCGACCCGGCGCTACTGCGTAACGACGACTTCGAAGCGTTCTACGCCGACCGGCGATCACAACTGCTGGCATTGGTCGAGTCGGCCATGGGCCAGGGGGCCTTCCTCCGCGACGCAACGGAGGATTGAGATGCGCACGCAACACCCCACCGAGGAACAGCTCCACGCGCTGCGGGGCGTCACGATGCCGGTGAAAGATCTGGTCCAGCGATTCGGATTCCCGATGCGCACCTACGAGACCGTCCCCCTCATCACGAAGGCATTGAACGACGCCGGCCTGACCACAAAACCTGATTTCGCGAGGTGCCGTCGAGAAATCGCGGTCACGATCGTCGACCTCGACGACAAGGATCCGGAACCAATCGTCGAGCCGGCTGAAGGATTTCAGCCTACAGTCGGCTTGCAGCGCCAATTCTTGATCGGCGATCTTCCGTCTGCCCGCGGAAAACTGGAGTTCGTCGGCCCCGACGCATCCCTCGCTGCAGCGGTACACATCATGCGGACGGGCAACTACTCACAGGTACCGGTCATCGCTGGAACATCGGATCTGCGTGGAGTCGTCACCTGGAAGTCGGTGGCTCGACTGCTCCATATGCCGAAACCAGCAGCCAGTTTGTCGGACGTGATGGAAACCAGTGTGGAAGTCGCGGAGACCCATCAGCAACTTTTCCCCCGCCTACCCCTGATCAACACGAAAGGTTTCCTGCTCGTCCGCGAACGTGATGGCGTGTTCAGCGGAATCATTACGACCGCCGACATCGCCGACTGGTTTCACCAGGGAGCCCTACCGTTCTTCCTGGTCGGCGAGATCGAAGAGAAGTTGCGCAGGGTCCTCGCTCCGATTCCGTCGGAATCCATTGCACTCCTGCAGCCGAAGAATCGAAAGACAGGCAATATCGAGGACATGATGTTCGGCCAGTACATCATACTCTTGGACCCAGATGGTCGAAAACCGGAACATGCGAAACACGCAAATCAAAACTGGAGCCTGCTCGGTTGGTCGACAACAGATCGCGTGAACTTCGTGCGTCAGCTCAATCTGGTCCGTGAAATCCGCAACCGGATTGCGCATTTCAACGCGAAACCGCTCTCCGAAGCAGATCTCGACACTCTGAAACGTTTCGTCCGGATACTCGACGACCACCTGCCGTAACGGGCGATCGAGTCGGCGACTCCGACTGCATGGCAAGATCGGCACCGTGACCGACGAGGTATGGGATCGACTCGATCCGGTGGTGGTGCACCACATCGTCAACACGCTCGGCTGGCCCGGCCTGCGACCACTGCAGCAGGAGGCGATCGAGCCGCTGCTTGCGGGCGAGGACGTCGTGTTGCTCGCGCCCACCGCGGGCGGCAAGACCGAGGCAGCCTGCTTCCCGCTGCTCAGTGCGATGACGCAGCAACACTGGACCGGGACCTCGGTGCTGTACCTGTGTCCGCTCAAAGCGTTGCTGAACAACCTGGCGCCCCGGGTCGACGGTTACGCCCAGTGGCTCGGCCGCCGCGCCGCGCTGTGGCACGGCGACGTGTCGAACGCCAAGCGCGACCGGATCCGCCAGGAACATCCCGACATCCTGCTGACCACGCCCGAATCGCTCGAGGCAATGCTGATCGGCACGAAAACCGATCACAACCAGCTCCTGGGAAACATCCGCGCCGTCGTCATCGACGAAGTCCACGCCTTCGCCAGGGATGACCGCGGCTGGCACCTACTCGCCGTCCTCGAACGACTTCACCGTGTCACCGGCCGCCCGATCCAGCGCGTCGGCCTCTCCGCCACGGTCGGCAACCCCGACGAACTCCTCACCTGGCTGCAAGGATCAGGGGCCGGCACCCGACCGGGGCAGGTCGTTGCCCCCGGCGTCACCTTGCCTGCGTCCGGCCGGACAACGGCTCCGCCGCCGGGCGATGTCGAGCTCGACTACGTCGGGTCCTTGGAGAACGCGGCAAAGGTCATCGCCGCACTCCACCGTGGTGAGAAACGGCTGGTGTTCTGCGATTCCCGCCGCCAGGTCGAAGAGCTCGGGTCGGCTCTGCGCACCCGCGGGGTGACGGTGTTCCTCTCCCATGCTTCGCTATCCGTGGACGAACGTGCCAGGGCCGAACAAGCTTTCGCGGAAGCACGCGACTGTGTGATCGTGTCCACGTCGACACTGGAACTCGGCATCGACGTCGGCGACCTCGACCGCGTGATCCAAATCGATTCGCCGACAACAGTCGCCTCGTTCCTGCAGCGCATCGGCCGCACCGGGCGCCGAGCGGGCACGACACGCAACTGCTTGTTTCTGTCGACCACCGATGACGCCCTCGTCCAAGCCGCGGCCCTGATCCTGCTGTGGAGCCGCGGCTGGGTCGAACCGATCGTCGCGCCACCGGAACCTCGTCACCTGGTTGCACAGCAACTGCTGGCCGTTACGCTGCAACAGCACTCCATCGGCGACCGTATCTGGGCTCAGGAATGGAATGGGTTGGCGCCCTTCGACATCAGTGGCGCGCCGATCCTGCGCCACCTCGTCGCGGAGGGGCATCTCGACGACGACGGCGGTCTGCTCCACATCGGCCCCTCCGCGGAAAAGCGTTTCGGCAAACGCCACTTCCTCGATTTGACCGCCGCCTTCACCGCACCCCCACAATTCACGGTGCTGGCCGGTCGCCAGGAAATCGGCCACACCGATCCCTCGGTCCTGACGGATGACCGGCCAGGACCGCGCCTGCTGCTACTCGCCGGTCGCAGCTGGCGAGTGACCTATATCGACTGGTCCCGTCGCCGTGCGTTCGTCGAGCCGGCTGAAAGTGGCGGTGTCGCGAAGTGGTCGAACGTCGGGTTGCGCGGACTCTCCTTCGAGCTCGCGCGCGCCATTCGTGACGTGCTGCTCGGTGCCGACCCCCCGGTCACCCTCACCCGGCGAGCAAAGAATGAGCTCGCCGACATCCGAGCCACGAAGTCGGTGAACAGCGTCGACGACAACGCCACGGTGATCGACCGAGCAGGAGATGCATTGCGCTGGTGGACCTTCGCGGGCTTTCGCGCCAACGCCACCCTCGCGGCAACCCTGGCCGCGGTGGTCGATCCCACCCAACGCCCCAACGACTTCAGCATCCGTCTCCGACCGGATATGACGGCCGAAATGTGGCGAGATGCGGTAGCCGAACTACGCAAACCCGACTCGGTGTTGGTATTTCCGGTGGCCGACGAGAGAGCTGTTCGTGGGCTGAAGTTCTCAGACGTTCTGCCCGACAACTTGGCTGCGGCAACGGCTTCCGCACGCTTGGCCGACATCGAAGGCGCTCGACAGGTATTGATCGGACGTACAAGCTTGCACTTGTCGTGACGAGAACGCAGTGGCTCAGCGGACGATCTCGAAGGGGCCACTGTAAGTCCCAGGACGCGTCGCCGCGTCTTGGAGTAGGACTTCTTTGTCCCATGGGATGTTGATACGGGTGGTACTGCCGGGCAGCTCCAGTTCGATCGCAGTGACATCCAGGTTGGCAGAGCCTCCGCGGCCGTTGAGGTAAGTGATCGAGACTTGCGCTGTGCCGCTCGGCGGCATCGCTACTTCAGGTGCATCTCGAACGGCGTTTTGCAGCGGCCAGCGATATTGTTCGGTGATGGTGCCCGTCGTTGTGTTGCGACCGGTCCCGACCAGGGTGAGGTCGGGGAACCCTGCGAGAATGCAAGCTGTGGTCGAGACGTTTGTCAGAGTAATCTGTTGAACTGCTTGCCCGCTCGTACTCGTCGGGTGCGGCGCCAGTTGCGCCTGCAGGGATGAGCTTGCGCAGGGCTGGCTCGTCGACACAGGCGACGTCATATCGCCAATCGTGGTCGTTGCAGTCGAAGAAGCTTGCGCTGGGACCGTGCTAGTGCTGTCAGTACTACATGCACTCCCAGCTCCGACGGCTACAGCGAGTGCCGCAGCACCGATCGCCCAGTGAGTTGCGGTCCGCATCTGTCTCCTTACCGGCGTCGCCATCGCGATCAAATCCTACGGCGTCCCAAACAGATTCGCCTCGTCCTGGCGGCGTCTAGCCAGTCCATCGAGCTTGTTCCCCTTCGAGTCGTAAACGAACTTTCCGAATGCGTCCTGCGCACCGGCATTGTCGCCTGCGTTGAGCCTCGTCAGCACATCAGAATTCTCCAGCCCGCCTGAACCCACGTTATAGGTAAAGCTCACCAGCGCATCGAACTGATTTTGGGTGATCGGAACTTTGACCAGTCGGCGCACCGCTTCTTCGGATGCTGCCAGGTCCTGTTGAAGATAGGTCTCGGCCTGAGCCTGGGAAATCTGGTCGCCGGGTTTCACACCGTCCGTATGCCCGTAGCCGATTGTCCACACTCCACCGGTGTCTTGATAGGCCTCGAGCTCGACACCTTCATGACTCTTCACCAAGGCCGTCCCCGCCGGGCTGACGTTGTACTTCGACGCATCACCGGGCGACGGCGGTTCGGCGGCAGGATCACTCGGCTTCGAGGATGAGATCTCTCGCTTCTCGTCCTCCGAGACATCCATGTTCAGGCAGGCCAGCGCGGGTGCCAACATCCCGATGTCGGCTGCTGCGTCCCGAATCTTGGGGATACGCGCGTCGAAAGCGGTCGCGATGCTGCGGGCATGCGCTTGCAGAGTCAGCTCGTCGTTACGACCACGATCATCGCTCTCACCCGCACCAGTTCTCACGTCCCATTGCTCCGAAACCGAGTATCCATCGTACATCAGCGCAAAAATCAGGGTCGATATTTGTCCGACGGGATATTCGATATCTGAGTGCAGGCCGACGCACTCATCGGCTAGACGACCATAGGCGTACGCGACATTCTTGGTCTGCGTGTAGTCCCGGTCAGCGCTGGATGCGGCAGCAGCCTGCGCTTCCCCCGACCAGTCGAGATCGTAAATCTTCCGCCTGACACGATCGGCGATGTCGTTCAAGGCATTCTCGATCGACTCGGCACGCTGACCATAGCTCTTTATTTCCGCAATGGTCCACGACATCACTTGCCCTGGAGTTATCGATATAGATTCCGCCACATCACTCCCCAGACATCGGACCGAAAACGTTGATGCTTCCCATGCTGTTCAGGTTGTCCGCAAGTTCGACATCGGTGTCGTGAAAGGTGCGCGCCGTGGTGTACAGCAGATGACTCATCCATATGTACCGCTTGCGTAAGGTACTCTGCGCGGTCCGACTGCTCGCATCAGCATCCTTGACCGCGTCAGGGAGCGGCGAGAACTTCATCGCCTTCACCAGGTCGTCAGTACCCAAAGGGGGAACTTTCGCCGGGTTCTCAAATTCGTCGGCTATTCCGAGTATTTCCCGTGCAGAATCCTTGAGTGATTCCGGAGTGATCTTCATTGCGGAGCGCTCATCCTGGTCATACCCTCAGCTCTTACCGATCCCCGGCGTAACCAACTTCAGCAAGTCGAGCAGCTCTCGGGCACGAGCGAGCTGCTGCGGTTCGTCCTCGGGTGCATCGATGTTCCAGTGCGCGATCTCGTTACGGTAGGTTGCGACATCACGCAGGCGTTCGACGATTCGATCCTTCTCGAACGGCCAGCCGAGCCACTTCCACGCCCCTGGCTGGTTGAGCAGGTAGGGGTAGTTCCCCAGCGTGAGATCCTCGGCCTTCTCCGCCTTCTTCTTACCGCCTGAGCGCAACAGCTCTCGCGGCATCTCTCGAATCGCCTGCCGCAACCGGCGTTCGAGCTCTTCGAGCACCATGAACGGTGTGACTCGAGCTTCGAGTTCATCTGCGAGGTCTGCCGCCGTCACGATTCCGGTGACGACGTTCTCGGAGTCGACGATCACCACGAATCCGAACTTGCGGATGTCATCCATCCGGCTGAACAGTTCTTGCTCACTGTGTGCGGCAGGCGGGTACTGTGCTGCCCTCGCACCCCACAGCTCGACCTGGGTACCGGTCAGTGATTTGTGAGCAATGCTTTCCCATGTCACGACCCCGACCAGCCGGTGATGCTCATCGACGATCGGCAACTGGGACAACCGCTTTGTCACCATCAGCTCGATCGCTTTGTGCAACGAGTCGGTCCGATGGACAGCAACCACCGCCATCTGCTGCCGAACATTGCCGACCCGCCAGGTGAAGTCGTGCTTGTCGGCTTCGGCGAGATCACTCCCCTCGACCGCTGACACACTCTCGCCGTTCTCGGGGTCGGCAGAATCCGCCGAAAGCACGGTCACGATGCTGTCCAATTGCACAGTCGTGAAGTCTGGGCGGACGACCAGCCCATTGTGCTGCAATGCCGAGGTCACAACCTCCAGTGCATCGCCGGTGCGCCGACCGAACTTCCAGATTCCGAGCAGATCTCGCACCGACAACTGACGCGAACCTGCCGCCTCCACGTCCGCGATCAATGTGTCGACGTCTACGGGTGGTGCGATCGCCCCGGAATAGCCAGGGTCGACCCCGTTCTCAGCGAGAGCCTGAACACGCTCTGCGGCGTCACGGCGGCTGAGTTCGCTGACCGTCAGCAGGGTACCCATGCTGTCGCGAAGGTCTCCGGAGATTGCGGCCCTTTCCACCACATTCAGCCACTCGACGGGCCGGATATGGCGGTACCCGGCAGGTTGGTCGACACGATAGATGTAATCGCCGGTGACGCGCCCGATAGCTACCACATCCCGGTACTTTCGAGGCATAACGACGTAGTCACCGACCGCGATCTCGTGGAGAAATCGCCAGATCTGGTGTGCCCAGTTGTCCCGGGTGCGCTGGCTTTCATCCGAGTAGCACCGGGTGAGCAGCTCACGCAGCTCGTCGAAGCTCGTGAGCTCGGAAAGATCGTGACGAATCTCTGTCCACCCGGCGATCGCCGCCCCGATTTCGAGTGCCGTGTCCTCCCGACGGCCATCCCATCCGCCACGAACTGTCCACGCCCGCACCATGTTTCCCCTCGCTCCGCTACGCCGGATCCCCTATCCATTCCATCACATGATGGTGATGCCGGTGCGCCGGGTCGCCCGACGGCGGTACCGCTGTCACCTTCGTCATGCCACCGGCGTCGTCGAACCCCTCGCCCGGCTGGTACCGCCTTCCGGTGCCGTCATCACCAAGAATCGTGCTCGGCGCGGGGTCATCCGACCGAAGCGGACTGCAGCTAACGACGACAACTCGATATCCGATCTCACATGCATGCCCGTTCACGGCTTTCGTGGCGAAACGAACCGGGCGGCATTCGGCAGAAAGGCGTGCTGATGACTATCACTGCTAGCCGACTCACAGTCGGGCTGCTCGCCGCGGCCGTGGTGGCGCTGGCGGGGTGCGACGGAGACGCACCGTCGACTACGCACACTTCCACCGGGTCGGTGTCGCAGAGCTCGCCCGCGGTAGAGCCTCCGCCTGTTACTCCTTCTACACCGGCGCCGCCCGCCGAAATGACGCCGACTACCACAGCATCACAGGCGACATCACCTGCGAGCCTGCCGGCCGAGCCAACCTTCCTGTACTGCGAGAACGGCACCGCGATCTACAGTGGCCAGGCGTACGTAGTCGGAGACCCGCGCTGTCCACAACCCACGCCTGCCAACGACCCTTACGGTCGGGACTACCAGTGCGACGCGCAGGGGACCAACTGCACCTACCCCGACGGCTCACCGGTTCCTGGCTATCAGCGGTGCGGCACCCGGTGTGGCGAAGCACCGACTTCCGGTGAGGTGCAACGCAAATGGATCGAATGCATCGCAGTGAAGTCGGAGGAGCAGTGTCGAGCGGAGCGATGAGATTACGGGCGTAGGGTCGCCCGCTACTCGCGGCTCGGAGCAAGCACCCCCGCGGTCAGCCCCGTCCCGATCAGCTCGGCAGCACTGAGGGCGGCATCCGCGGTCCGGGCAGCCGCCACTCGCAGCAGATGCAATCTTCGGAAAGCCTCCGCATACGGCTTCTGCTCGGCGAGGCGCAGGATCGGGATTCGCAATCGGGACGGGTCGAGACGGATCGTGGTCGAGCCGAACATCGCCGCCGAGTTGTCGGGGCTGCCGATGAAGCCCGCGAAGAACCAAGGATCCATCCTGGTCGGGTCGGTCCGGAAGACGATCACGCCAGAGCCGGGGACCGCACCGATATCGGCGCCCTCGGCGACTCGGGCGCCTTGGGCGGCGCCGTGGTCGTCGCGGAATCGGGACACCAGGACGTCGCCGTCGCGAATCAATTCGGCGGACACCGCAACACCTGGTCCGGTGAGGCCGGACGGACCTTGTCCGGCGAGGAGATCGCGGCCGGACAGTACGGGACGCTGAGGTGCGTCGGGGTCTGCGGCTGCGGGGGTCGTCGGTACGAGTCGAACCGCCCCACCTCGTTCGAGATCACCGACGGTGGCGGTGCGCAGCGCGGTGTCGCCGCGGGTTGACCATTCCTTCACCGTCTCCGCGACGCTGCGAAGTTCGGCGAGTTGCTCGCCGAGCAGGGCGATGGCGGCGTGCGCGGAGGCCGCCACATTGCTGGGGTCGATGGCGGCGCGGACTCGGCGGGCGGGCGTCAGGTCGACGTCGTCGTCGAGGATGTCCATCGTTCGGACAACCGCGGAGAGGTCCGCGACGGTGGCGGCGCCGACGTCACCGTGGTCGAAGGCGCGCCACGAGTCGAGGACTCGCTCGGCGAGAACTTGCCAATCCGATCGGGCGTCACCGTGGCTGGGCAGTCGTGCCGAGTCGGTGAACAGCACTGATTCAGCGGGTTCCGCGCCGGGACGACGCAGCACCCAGATCTGTAGCCCGACCTGGCGTGGCGTCGACGCCCCCTGCGGCAGCGCGATCACCGCACGCAAGGCACCGCCACGGAGGAGCTCCATGCGGATTCGACGACCAGATGTTCGGGAGGCGACGGCCGGAGGAAGAAGAACGACGGCAGTCCCTCCGACACGCAGGTGCGCGAGAATGTGCTGCACCCAGGCGAGTTCGGATTCACCGCGCGGCGGCACCGAGTACTCCCAGCGGAGGTCGACCGCCAACGACTCCGCACCCCAATCACGTTGCGCATAAGGAGGGTTGGCTAGCAGCGCGTCGAACTTCTCACCGGGGAAGGCGTCATCGAGCAGGCTGTCACCGGTACGGATGTCGACCGTGGCGGCCGGGACCCTCGCATGCAGCAGCGCGGCGGTGCGGGCTGCCTGAACGGGGAGCACGTCCTGGCCGGACAGCGCGGTGACACCGATCCGGGTGGCTTCGAGAAGAAGAGTGCCACTGCCGCAGGCGGGATCGAGCAGGCTGCGTGGCGGTGGAGAAGCTGCGGCCGCGAGGATGTCGGCCATAAGCGCGGCGACGGGCGGGTCGGTCGGGTAGACACCCGTGCTTGGCACCGCGTCCAGGCCGCGCTCGGCAAGCACATCCAGGACCTGCTTGATGTCGGTCGCGGCGACGGCGTCGCGAAGGGCTGCGTGCAGTGGCGTATCCGGCGCCGCCGTGAGATCACCTACCAGCTCCATCAGAGTCGGCACGGTGGCCGGGTCGACGCCGGACCGCAGCACGGTGCGCAATTGCTGCAGCGGTGAGTCGGCGGCCTGCACCCCGTGGCCGCGGAGCCATTGCTGCACTTCGCCGAGATCGAACAGCGGTCGAGCCTCGGAGCCGCCGGTCACCGGGACCGGGAAATCGGCGTGCCTACGGCGCCAATTGCTGACGGTGGCGCGGGTGACACCGGCCATCCGGGCGATCTCCGCTGCGGCGACTGTGGCGGTTGAGTCCGACATATGCCTCCCTTTCGACCTGCGAGGGTCGTCAACCGCAAGGTTACACCGCATGAGATTGACGATGTTTTCAGCACAGACCGCAGCTCGCAGCCTATGTTCACCCTACGCGCGCATGAAAACATTGTTAATCATTTGACGGCGGGGTGACGAGGCTGCTACGTTTCTTCCACCGGCAACGCACCTTCCCGCCGACCGCAGAGCAGACCGAAGTTGTTGCTCCGCAATAGATCCCGACCACGATCCCGCCGTCACAGGGCCGTACTTCGTCGTGCCATCCATCACCCGAGAGGAGAGCGTATGTCCACCCACCGACGAGCTCGGCACCGACGACACCGGTCGGGAAACCCTCGTGCGCTGACTCTCCGGAATGGTGACGACCTGCGCAAACAGTGACTGCGAACCCCGGTGAAGCGCTGCTTCCACGGCAAACGGCGGTTCTTCACCCGCGCTGATGCCGAGCTCGTCCTCGGTGGCATCGACACCCGCGACCCCCGACGTCGCGAGGTGCGGTCCTACCAGTGCCCGGCATGCCACGGCTGGCATCTCACCAGCCAGACGATCGAGCAGTACGCCGCAAGCACCTCACCAACTGCACCCGGCCGGGCGCCGATCAAGCTGGACGTTCCTATCAGCAGCAGCCCGGTGCCGACCCCGGCCCAACTGGCAGCCCGACTCGGGGTTCGGCCGACAGCCTCACCCGCGCCGCATCCTGCCTCGACGACCACCCGGCTGCGCGCGCTGTTCGACCGAATTCGACGACAGCTCACCCAGCGCCGCAGGCGCTGACATACCCCTCGAATTCTCGCCGGGCAGGTACTGCCACGGCGCGACCCCGCACGCCCTTGATCGGGTGTTGCCGATCCACGGAGTTGACATGACAACGACTTTCGCGCCATCGCTGGTGGTGCTCGACACCACCGATCAGGAGCTCGTGGTCTGGCAAGTGAACATCAGTCCGGAGCCGATGGTCTCGCGATTGACCGGTGCCTGGGTCGTCTCGCACAGCCGAACCACGACGATTCAGCACCTCGTACACGGATTTCCGTCGGTGCGGCACAGGCCGATTGATCTCCCCGCCGGGGTTAACAGCTCGGCCGTGATCGACATGCACGCCACCGCCGACGCGGTGCGACGCGAAATCGCCTCGGCCGACGCTGCATTCACCGCCGAAATCGCCGACGGACGGAACCGCGAACGTCCGCGATGGCCGGTGCTGCCGGACGTCACACCGGTCAACGTCCTCGCCTTGGCCACTGCCCTTGCCGACATCGCCCATGACTGGGCCGAATTCGAAGCACCCCGCCTCTCGCGGCCCTACCTCGTCCAGTGCGGTGGCCCGCGTGTTCGCCCCCTTCCCCTGGAGGAATCCCGATGACTCTGTCGTTCGCCGCTTTCGACGTCGAAACCGCCAACCCTGCCCGCGGCAGTATCTGTTCGATCGGCATTGCAGTCGTCCGCGACGGTGTGCGGGTGCGGACTCACTCGCTGCTGTGCAGGCCGCCCGCCGCTGTCGGCAGTTTCGCGCCGTTCAATGTGCGCGTCCACAAGATCACGCCGGCGACGGTCGCGGGCCAGCCCACCTTCGCCGAACGGCTGCCCGAGGTGCGAGCCCTGGTTGGTGACCTGCCGGTTATTGCCCACAACGCGACGTTCGACATGAACAACATGATGCGAGCCTGCGAATTCAGCGGCGCTCCGCTCCCCCGGTGGACGTACGGATGTTCGTTGTCGTGGTCGAAACGGCAACTGCAGCTGCCGAATTACAAGCTCAGCACCGTATCGGCCGCACTCGGAGTTTCGCTCGAGCAGCACCACGAAGCGGGAGCCGACGCCGCCGCGGCTGCAGACATCACCCTCGTCTTGGCCCGCCTTGCGGGCGCCGCATCGATCGACGAACTGGCCCGCCTCAACAGCTCGCGGCTCAGCGTGCTCGGCGGGGTCTACGGCTGACCGCAGCCGGTCCCGACAACTGAATACCAGTTCCCTTCTCTCCCCAGGAGTCACGATGACCAACCCCCAGTACCCCGCCCAACCCGGCTACCCGCAGGGACCCCACTACCCGCAGCCGCCGCGGAAGAAGAAGGTGTGGCCGTGGATGGTCGGTGGAATCCTCGCCGTCATCCTGCTGATGTTCGGCGGTTGCGTCGCGCTGATCGGTGGGGCGGCGAACGAGGTCGCCAAGGCCGAGGAGAAGCGCAACACCGCCGCGCCGGCCGGATCGGAAGTCCGCGACGGGAAGTTCTCGTTCTTGGTCACGGGCGTGGAAGAACCGGTGACGGTGATCGGCACCAACGACATTCTGAAGGAGCAGGCGCAGGGTGAATTCATCCAGGTCCACGTCGACGTGACCAACGTCGGTAACGAGGCGCAGCACTACTTCGGGTCGAATCAGAAGCTGATCGACGATCAGGGGCGCGAGTTCGCCAACGACACGGGCGCCGAGATCAACGTCAACGACCATCTCACCGAGGAGATCAATCCTGGCAACAAGGTGTCGATCACCCTCGTGTTCGACGTGCCCCGGGGCACCGTGCCCACCGCGATCGAGTTCCACGACTCGGCGTTCTCCGCCGGCGCGCGAGTCGCACTCAAGTAGCCGACTTCGGCGCCGGGACAGGTAGTCCCGGCGCCCTCGGACCAAGGAACCACGATGACGAACCCGCCTGGCTATCCCTCCCAACCGCCCTACAACCTGCCGCGCCCATACCCCCCCGGATTCCGGCCGCCACCCAAGAACAACAATGCGCTGATCCTGTGGATCGCGGGCAGCTGCGTCGGCGTGTGCCTGCTCGGTATATTCGCTATCGGCGCAGACACATCGGACTCGTCAAACCGTTCGAGCGCCACCACCAGTCGCTCGGTCCATGGCGCGGGTGTCCCGACCGGTACTCCTGCGCCGACCACGGTCGCTCCGAAGCCGGCCAAGAACCAGCCGGCGCCCGCCGGAACCGCGGTGCGCGACGACAAATTCGAGTTCCTGGTGACCGGCATCGACCAGGGCGACACAGTCCTCGGCGGTGGATTCTGGTCCGAGCGGGCAACCGGGGAGTTCGTCGTGGTCCGGGTCCAGGTCACCAATATCGGCAACGAAGCCCGGACCTTCTACGGCACCAACCAGTACCTCTACGACGAGCACAACCGGAAGTTCGACAGCAGCTTCGGAGCCAATGCGGCATTGTCTGACGACTTCGGCAGCATCGAGCTCAATCCGGGTCTGAGTGTGGCCACGGCCATCGTGTTCGATGTGCCGCCAGGGACTGTACCCGCGGTGCTGCAGTTCCATGACTCGATGTTCTCGGGCGGAGTCAAGGTCCGGGCCGGTTAGCGCGAAATCGTCCGCTACCCGTGTTCTCACTCACCCAGGAGAAGTCCCATTGATTTGCGCTCTGAGCACCCACACGGCTTCCACGATGTTCGCTCAGACTGGCTCTGGATCGCTACAGAGATGTGTCTGTGCATTGAAGTCGAGATCGCGATAGTCATACCGCTGCTCGCCGTCGCGTTCAGTCGGCTGCGGGGTCATGTTTTTAGAGCGCATCAGCCCGACGCAGAAGACGACGTGTCCTGGTCGCGAAGGCATGGGCGCGAGGTCCCCTGGGTCCAGCGGCTGGTATGGATGAATCGTTGTCAGGGGTAGGGAAACGGTGAATTCCTCGGCGAAGGTGGCGCCAGGGTCGATCCGCAGCAGATCCGGCTCCGGCGGTGCCTGGTACCGCAGCTTCGGGCAATCGACCGAACGGAACAATCGTTTGCTGATTTCCACGATGCCATCGCTACGCGGAACGACATAGTGCCCCTGCGCGCCTCCCTTACCATCGGCATCCGGGACGCGGGCGACTACGTACACCGCTTCGGATCGATGGTTCGTCAGGCGATAGCCGACAACGATTCGATTGCCGGTCGAGTCGAATGTCGTGTCGAGCTCGATGGATGGGTCATCGGCCGCGACGGGCCGCGCTTCACACAGATACGGGTCGGTCCGCGGGGCATCGGCCACAGTCGACTCTGTTCGATCACTCGGACCTGGCGCGCCGCACGCGTTGACGAGGCCGACAAGGGCGGCGGCCAATGTGATTCGGATACGCCGGGCGTACATCGCCCTTGTCATCGTGTCGTCGGACGGTAGTGTTGGCGAGCCGGGAGGCCGAGTTCTGCTCGCAGCGCGTTTTCCGTGATCTGTGATGGGTGCTCACTGTCGGACACGCGCTGCTCCGGGGTCTGCGGGTTGTCGTCATGATCAATCGGCAGGCCGACCGCGACTCGTTCTCCCTCCTGGATTCCATGATCGACAGCATCATCACCGCTGTAGACGATGGGATTGCTGCTGTTCCACCGGATCGTTCCGTGGGTGATGTCGTAGGCGTGGGCGGCTTCATGTTGGAGGATGACCGACGGTGGCGTGTTGTTGTAGGGCTCATTCGCGTACTGTCCGCCGAACTGCACCATTGTCGGATCGTAGGTGATCGTCGAGTCGGAGCCGACATTCGGTTTCCCCGACGGATCGATCGTCGCCCGGCTCCAGTCACCATTCGCCGAATTTTGGCCGTCTGTGCCCTCTTTGATCGTGACCGTGTGCTCGGTGTTGCTGAGTCCCTCCAGCGTCTGCTGACCGGTCGGCGAAGACCGGTAGAACTCGAGATCGGCATTCACCCGTTCCTTGAACTCGTCGCTGCCTTCGACCTTGATCTTGTCGGGGTCGATATTCGTGAGGACGACGTCGACCACGGTGTTGGTTCCCCCGTTGCCCGCCTCCATCGTGGTGTCCTCGCCGCGCTGCACGTAGTAGGTGTCATTGCCGCCGAAGCTGTCACCGACGTCGTCGTTGCCTGCTCCTGCGTACAGTTTGTCGTCGCCGACGCCACCCCGCAGGATGTCGTCGCCGAGGCCACCGGAAAGGATGTCGTTGCCGTCGCCGCCGATCACGAAATCACCGCCTTGGCCGCCGTCGAGGTAGTCGTTGCCGCCCTCGCCCTGTATCTGGTCGGCGTCGTCGCCACCGTAGATGACGTCGTCGCCATCGCCGCCCTTGATGAGGTCTTGGCCGGTGGACCCGTTGATGTAGTCGCGGCCGCTACCACCGGCAAGGGAGTCGCTGCCCTTGCCGCCCTCGATCTTGTTGTCGCCGTCGCCGGCCGTGATCGTGTCATCGCCGTCGCCGCCGGAGATCGTGTCGTTGCCTGCGCCGCCGCGGATCGTGTCGCGGCCGTCGCCTCCTTCGATCTTCACGCCGACCCGGGTTCCTGGCGAGACAGTGATCGTGTCGTTGCCCGCGTCGGTTTTGATCGTGATGTTCTTCGATTGATCCGCCGTCAGCGGGGGTTCGACCGGCTTCCCGTTCACCGTGACGGTGGCGATGTGGGTGTTCGGGTCCTCGGTCACTTCGACGGTGTCGTCGCCGGCGCCGGTTTCGATGACGATCCCAGTGTTATCCCGCGAGATGTTGGGTTGATTGCCCGGCGCTTCAACAACCACGTCGCCTGCTGCTCGGTTCAGCGCAGCAGCGTTCTCGTCATCCAACGCGCGCGCGTCGGTGATGATCTTGGCAGCGTCGACTTCCAGTTGCGCCGCGACCCGCGTGCGGCGCGCCTTCTCGTCGTCGGACAGGCCCTCTGTGCGGCCGGTTTCGGCCCAGAGATCATGCAGCTTCCCCTCGGCCGACACGGTAAATCCTTCGGTTCCTGCGAGGCCTTCGATCTCCACCGCCTTGTTGCGCAAGTCCTCCATCGTGGTGATGGTGTTCAGCGCCAGCGAATTCAACGGTTCGACTTGGCCAGCCAGGCGATCCAGCTCCGCGGCGAACGAGGTGATCTTCTGCTGGGCCGCATCATCGGCGGCGCCCGTCCACCCCTCGATATCGGCCGACCGCCGCACCACGGACTCGAGCAGGCGGATCGATGCAGCGCGCTGCGAGTATGCCCGTGCCATCGCCTCGAGACTGTCGCCGTTCCAGTCCTTCACGTCGTTCCACGCCAACGTCATCACGCCACCATCCCGGGCACCTGCCGATCCGCCCAGTCGAAACTCACCCGATACCTATAGAGACGCGGCTCAACCCGAAACGGTTCCATTCAATCCTCCAAAACCCGAATCTTCTCCAAACGCCCGGAATACAGGCAGTTTGATGGTGACCGCCGGGTGCCACGAGCCACACGATGGCGACTGCGGAGCATGACGATGAGTCATACTGCGATGAGCAGCACGGCGCTCGTACGGCCACACTCCCAGCACAACCCGGGATCGTGCGGCACGGGCTGAGGATGAGCTCCGCAGAAGTTGAGGATCCAATGGGCGTTAGCGAGAACGTGTCGGTGGCCATCACGGCCTTACAGCAGACGGCAACCCGGCTGCGTGACGAGGTGACGACCTCCGGGATGGACCTCACGTCGTGCTCCAGGCAGATGGCTGACCAGCATCAGGGGTGGGGTCCTGCCGCCGAGACCGCAAGCACCGCGTTGCAAGCCGCCTGGGACCAGGCCGACCAGGCCTTGCTGGGCAAGCTCAACGCTATATCCGATGACTTGGATGCGTGCGCGCGCGCCTACACCGCGGTCGACTCGGCAACAGCCGGCGCGCTGTCACAAACCCAGACCTGAGTTCGGAGACCCGGTCCAGCACGTCGCCTCACAGTGCCTCGAAATAGTCTTCGTCGAGTTCCACTACAGAGAGACCGCGCGCTGCTGAACGCCGACCGCGTACCTGATCATCAGTTTCGTCAACGGACTGGGCGAGCTGGCCTGACGTAGCACAGCGGGCAGCCGAAACCCGTTGTGTGTCTTAGTACCTGGAGATCGGCAGCCCGCACTGATGTGCTGACCCCATGATGATTCACACCACACGCCTCAGCCCACTCGACGATCTCAACACCGCACTCCGCACCATCTCCGAGTTCAATCGCGTCATCCTCGCCGCGGACACCAAAGCGGGCCTGCTGTTGACCGCCAACGGATTCGCACTGACCGGGCTGGTCACCACCGCGCGCACCTCCATGAACACCGTACTTGTCGTGATGGCGATCGGACTCGCGGTGAGCCTGATCGTCTGTATGGGCTACCTCGCCGCGACGCTGCGACCTAGACTCAGCGGTTCCGGAACCGGCAACTGGTTCTGCTTTCCGAGTTTTCCCGTCGAAGCGGACGACCGACCGCGGACCCCGGTGCTGGCCGATCAGGCATGGTGGCAAGCCGGCGCTCTGGCCGACATCGCCCAGCACAAGTACCACCGGTTCGCGGTGGCCCTGCGCTGGACGGCGATCAGCCTCGTCGTCTTCCTTGCTTGGTTCACTGTGGCGCTACTCGGCGCGCCCGCGTGATCGACGCATCCGGAGCTATCCGTTCCAGTGCTGCACCGGAGACACACACGGTTGGCTATCGGCCACGCAGGACCCGCTGTTCCACGAGAGGAATGCCAGGACGAGCAGGATGCCCGCGATCGCTCGCCGAAATTTGCCGACCGATCCGAGAATCCGCAGTACAACAGCCAGAGCGGCCCGCAACCAGTCCACCAAGACCAGCACGCTCTCACCGTAGCCGTACACGAAGGCTCCCGGCTTTCGCCCGGCTTTGACCAGGAGCTTGGTTACCAGCCACTCCGGCGCCAACAACACCACCGGGACCGGCGCGGTGAGCCGCTCTTCGTGCCCGACCAATTTGCCGCTTACCCATGGCACCAGCTTGCCAACGACAACCGTCAGCACGGTGAACGCCACCGCCGCGGTGGTCAGAAACTCCACCGTCTCGGCCCATTTCGCGGTGAAACCCAGGTCGAGCAGGACTTTGTCCAGCTGCGCGATCAGTCCTCCGAACACGGGCAGCTCGATCAACGGATTTCCCGCGACAAGGGGGTCAGACATCGTCGTCATCATCATCGGACCGGTCGAGCACCTCGGCCTCTTGGACGAGTGCCGACATCGGTGACGCGGCCAGCTCGGGCTTCGGTGGTACCTCCGGGCCAGGTCCCAATGCCGCTGGACTCAAATGGTCGGCGATGACCGCCGTCGCACGCGCCATGATGTCTTGGACATCGCGCTTGTTGACCAGGCTTTGGTCCAGCAGCGCGTTCAGCATGCCGTGCGCAGCATCGAAGTCAATCTGCTTCTGACGCATCATCAACGCGATGACCTCGTTGACATCGTCACGGTTGGACGCCAGCCGATACGCGAGCACGCTCAACTCACCACCTTGCAGTGCCTCCGCATAGAAGCTCATCCGCTGTTGCTCCAACTCGAGGTCGCGTCGCTGGGCGAGCTTGACGAGCTCGTAGTCCTGGTGGGAGGTCTGCAGTCTCAGACCGTGTTGGGATTCGTTCTCGCTCAGTTGCAGTTGCGCGGTGTGCAGACGCGCGTCGTGCTCGGCGGCACGACGTTGCGCCTTTCTGTGGTCGAACGTGGCTTCCTGGATGTAGGCGTGCGTGCTCGATTCCGGAGCCAGCTTCACCGAACAGCTCAATAGCGTAATCCCGCAGCCCAACTCGAACACTCGGCCGGCGAAGTGCTCGTTGATGTCACGCTCGGCCACCGCGAAACCTTCGACCTTATATTCGCGGCTCAACCGACGCAGTTCCCGTTCGAGGAACGGCCGGTACACCTGCTCGCCGCTGGCGGGGTGGTCCTTGACCGCTTTCACCGGGTCAGTCACCTGCCACGCTGTGTCGACCTCGGCGGTGAAGGTGAACACTCCCTCAGCCGCAGGTAGATCGAACTTGCACGGTTCGTGATGTACTGCGACATCCACCCAGTGGACGCCGACAGGAGGGCGGAAGAACACCTCACCCGCCGACGGCCGACGAGTCATCAGCAGCAACTCGCCTGCACGATCCACCGACACTGCCGCGTGTCCATCGGTCGGCGGACGAAATGTCCGCCACGCGGCCCGCTCCACCGCGGCGTAGCGGATCAGCGGGCGCGCCCCGTCGATTGTCATGTCAATTCATCCTTTTCGGATCGATCATTGTCAGTAGTTCGGCAACGGCCACAGCCGGACCGTTGTGCTCGTCAGCCCATTCACGGAGGTAGTACGGAACGACTCCGTTGTTCTGATCCGCCTTCTCCAGGTCGGCCAGCAGTCGCCCCAGCGGCCCACGTAATTGAGTGTCGTGCTCGGCGATATATACCCATCGCCGTATCTCGTCGTAGGCAGCCGGCAGAAAGTATGGTGCTTGCATCAGGCGGGCGAAGAGCACGACGATATCGTCGCGATGCTCGCTGGATCGATCGGCTAGCCAGACCAGGACCGGCCACGGATGCACACCCTCCGCGGTATCGACCGACAGATCGAAGCTCAGTTGCAGGACGCATAAGAATCCGGTGGCACGCAGGCCTTTCCGTTGCGACGCGGTCCATCTTCGCAGCTCACGCAGGACGCGACCTGTCTGCTCTCGAACGTTGAAGAGCTCGATCATGCTGTAACACACAGCATTTCGCAGTTCAGGGTCGGCGCTGCGAGCTGTTTGGCGCAACAGCCCGATGGCACGATGCGGCATGAGTTGCCCCACTGCGCTACCCAGCGCAGCCGTCGCCGTGACTCGCCGCGCCGGTGGCTGTCCCGGCCGCGACCATGCCGCGAGCATCCGCGCAACCAGCGGCGCGAGTTCGGGCTGCAGACCGGGGAACTGCAACGCGCCGATCGCGGCATACTGGTCGTTGCGCCGGCCGCTGTCGGCCCACGGTTCGATCACCAATTGTCTGGCGTGTTCGAACTCGAATGTAGACAACAGGCCCACAGCGACGCCGGCCCGCGTACTCACCCTGAGGTCGCCGACCCCGCCGAGTTCGCGCAACCAGTCACGAACCAGCTCGTGCGCAGCGGGGTACTCCTGCCAAACGTATTCGAGCAGTCGCCGGGGAATTCGATCGTCCGCGAATCGCACCATGTCGACCGGGATTCGGCCGTATTCACTGTCCTCGTGGGACCGATACGACTGCGCCCTGGCCCTGTTCAGCAGCTCGGCGCTCCGCACGCCGAACACCGACTGAGCTGGCGCGCCATCCTCGTCGACGGCCTCCGCTACCGCAATCAGCCTCGCCAGTGTCCGGCCCGCCACGGATACGATGTGCAGCGGCATATTGTTGAACACCGCCAAGGCGATCACGAACGGGCGAGTATCGGCGTCAAGATCGTCGAACCACTGCCGGAACCGATTGTCGTCGGACGCTGAATACCGACCGACGACCTCGGCGATATCGATTCGCCCCCGGGCAACGTCGACAAGCTGCGCGGCCAGTTGGGTCAGTTCGCGGGCTGGCGGGCGATGCTCGGAAACGAGGCTCAGCAACTGCGTCACCTCGGCCCGATCGAGCAGGCCGAGCTCATCGGCGGAAAGCTGATTGACCAGGTAGTTGTTCACCGTCGCCGAAACATCGGCGGGCTCACCGCCGTCGAGCACGAATGGGTAGATATCGGCGCCCAGCTCGGCTCGTTCGTCCACGATGACGACCAATCGGCATTCGTGCTCGACCAACCGTCGCCCGAGTTGCTCGAGATGGAACTCGCTCAGGAACCGCAGCTGTTCGCTCTCGGGAGAATCGAGCAGATAGCCGGTCCGCTGATCGAACTCGATATCCAACGACCGTAGTGCCACATCGGGATTGAGCTTGTGCACACCGCCTGAGCACTGGCGACTCAGCGCCCGCAATGCGGTCGCAGTCTTTCCCCACCCCGCAGGGGCGCGCAGAAGCAACACCGGCTCCGACTTCAGGCGGTCGCACATCTGCTCGAATCTCGGCGGCGGTTCGAACATCTGCGCGAGATCATCGAGCCGACCGGCTGACACCGGCCCGCTCGGCACGAACACCGCGCCGGATATGCCCGCGTAATTGTCGCGCCCGACCAGGGTGCCGACCTGTGTGTCACCGATGATCACCGTGTTGGCACTGAGCGACAGCCCGAGCGCGCCGACCGCGTCGGTCAGCGCG
Organism: Nocardia sp. NPDC060259; assembly: GCF_042728775.1. Classification (NCBI taxonomy): domain Bacteria; kingdom Bacillati; phylum Actinomycetota; class Actinomycetes; order Mycobacteriales; family Nocardiaceae; genus Nocardia; species Nocardia sp. NPDC060259. The sequence goes on along the minus strand of NZ_JBHXAY010000022.1, from coordinate 3,457 downwards.
GTCACCGCGGCGCGCGCCTCACGTTTGCGTTCCGCATCGGTGGCTCGCCGGCGGATACCGGCCGCCTCCGCCTCGGCGTCCTCGACAAGCTCCGGCCGCGTGGTCTCCTCAGCGACCGGCGCCTCGGAATCGGTCACGCCGGCACCGTCCCGCCGACGTTGTCACCACCGATGATGGTGCGAGCTCGCACATCACCGACGATCATGTTGTTGGCCCTGATCGAACCGGATTCGTCGGTCAGGACGGCCTTCTTCCGAGCTCCGCCAGGCTCGGAGGCAACGGCGGGAAGCGGAGGCTCAGGGTAGCCCGGGACCCGAAGCCACGCCCGTACCTTGCCTTCCTTGGTCGTGATCTCGGCATCGCGGTACTCGGCGGGACTCACCCTCGGCCGGTAGTTATGACGAACGACACCCTGATACACGAGATCCGAGACGGCGATGACCCCGACAGCCCTGGCTGCGATCTTCAGCGTGTCTTTGACAACGGCGGCATCGTTGAGCCGGAACGTGGCGGTCAGCGCGTCACTGGACCAACCTTGCTCGTCCTTGTGCACATAGCCCTCGTGCACGGCGATACGGACACGCATCCAATCGAGTGGGCCGACTGTGTGGTTGTGGACACGCACGCCCTCCACCACGGACTCGGCAACCTTGTCCAGGACGTCCAGCACGGGTAGGTCGAGTACGAACAGGCAGCCGTCGCCCCGATCATCGCCCACGACAACCGATCCGGTGCGATCGGTTACCTCGCCGAGAATCCCGTATAGCGTCGAGCGCATCGCCGCGAGTTCAGCATTGCCCAGCTGACTCGAGTTCTCGACGTCGACGACGAGAAAGCTGCGGTGCAGCGGTTCGTTCATGGTTGCCTCCGTTTGGTGTGGATCGCCTCATGTCTATCGGGGGTCGGTGGGCATGTCTGCGTCCAAATGCACACTCGGCAGCCCTTCCACGATGTCGGCGAGAAGATCTGGCCGCAGTAGCTCCACCCGTCGCCGACCGGTCCGCACCGCATCGAGCTCACGCAACCGTTTCAGGGCCTTGGACACCGCTTCTCGCGACGCGCCCGCCGCGTGCGCCAACTCGTCCTGTGACAACGGCAAAGTGATGATCACCCCATCGTCTCCCCGCTCGCCGTAGCGTCGGGCGTAGTCGAGCAGCAAGCGCGCGATTCGCTCGGTAACGCTGTACGCACCGAATTCGAGGCGCTGAACATCGGCTTCACGCAGGCGGCTCACCACTATCCGCAACAGCGTGAACGCGACCTTGCCGTCGCCGATGAGCAAGTCGCGAAACGCCGATCCCGAGAGCACGGTCGCGGTCACCGAGGACAGGGCTGTCACCGTGGCCGAGCGAGCCCTGCCGTCGATCGCGGAGAACTCGCCGAGCAGATCGCCCGGCCCACGTATCGCCAGCAGCGCTTGTTTGCCACTGACTGCCGCTGAAGCCACCTTGACACGCCCGGCCTCGATGACCACAACATGCTCAGATTGCTCGCCTTCGCGCATCAGCACCGACCCGGCGGACCATTGACGCCGTATACCGGCATCCAGTAGGGACTTTCGACTGAGCTGCCACGCCTCGTCGAGGTTCAGATCTCCCCCTAGGCAAAGTCACTGCCGACGCGTGGCAGTGATCTTGTCTAATTATTAAGTGCAACAACGCACTTCGGGCCATTGCCCCGGCTGAAAATCTACTCAACACCCTCCCCCGACCGCAACACGATTACCTCACCACACGAACCGAACATCGGCCGTTGCCGCCCGGAGTAGGCGACTACCTCACGACCTCGTAGTCCCTGCTCAACCAGAAGTTGTGCCGCCGTCGCCGACAACTGTTCCGCCCGGAGTCGTCGTGCTGAGGTCGGACGGTGGCACAGCCAAGCCGCAAAACAGGCGCCCAACGGGATCGGTACGGATTCGGGTTGAGCAGGTGCAGCCGCAGTCATCCCACTGTGAACGAGTGCAGGGCCGCGGCCAGCAGTGTCTGCTCGGCGTCGAACTGCTCGAAGGTGCTGACCGTGCGGAAACCCAGGCGGACCGCGAGTCTGAGTGAGCGCTGGTTGGCTGTCTGGGTGACGACCAGGACCGGCTGATCGGGGAGTTCGTCTGCGGCTGCTCGCAATACGGCGGTGGCGGCCTCGGACGCCAGTCCCGCGCCCCAGGCGTCGCGCCTCATCAGATAGCCCAATTCCAGCTCCTCGCCGCCTTCGATGACTCGACCGGGCTGGTCCGGTGCCCGGCATTTGATCTCGAATGTTCCGATGAGCTCATCGGTCGCTTTGTCGGCGATGACGAAGGTACCGGGCGCGTCGGTCGCGTTGGCCGCACCCCCGATCGCGTCGAGGTATCGCTCGATATCCTCCCGGAGACGTGGACCACCGATATAGGCCGCAACCTCCGCGTCGGTTCGTAGCTCGACAAGCCGCGCCCGATCGGCGTCACGTGCCTTGCGCAGCAGGACCCGCTCCGCGACGATTTCCACAACAGACAGCATCGGCAACAGACTCATACGGCTCCCCCTTCGCTGATCCCGGGGCCACCGGCATCACCCTCGATACTAAGCGTCGCCTGCTGCCTGTTCAGAACGGCGGCTGACGCCTACCGTCGGCGGGGTTGCCTAGATCGCCGATGACCGCCGCACCGAGGCGCCGGCACCTCGAGCTTGGGTTGGTGTCGACACGATCGGCGTCGATGGCATGGGACGATTGGCGCCATGGCGGAGATCGCGACGATTGTTCCTGTCGAGGGAGGTTGGCGGGTCCACAGTGGCCGTGAGCGAGAGGTGGTCGTCGAGGACATACGTCAGGCGGCATTCGGCATCGCCAGATTGATCGATCCAGATCGCTGGTACGAGGTAGCGCGCAGCCTTGTTCTCGTCGACACGAGCGGCGCACAGGTGCACGCTTTCACGGTGTTCTTCGACTGGAACAACGATGAGGCGCGTGTCCGCGCGATTGCCGACAAGGTGCCGCCGGAGGGCTGCCGGTGGTATCTCGAAGGTCCGGGTGTGCATTGCCTGCGCCCTGGTGGGACCCGGCTGGAGGCGATAGCCGCGCTCGCTGCGGAACTTCGCGAAAACTATGGATTCACAGTCGACTTCGGATACGACAAGGACGAGTGGGACGGCGAGCCGGACCGCATCGCGCATCTGCTGCTGAATGCCGTCAACCGGGCAGCGTCGAGCGGCGTCGACGAACACCAGTTGATGCGGTTCGTCACCACGGCGCTCGGGGGAACTGTCACCATGACAGAGGGTTCGGACGAAATGTTCGAGAGCTACGTGCTGTAACGAGACCCGCCCCTGAGAGACCTTGTCCGGGAACGCAAAAAGGCCCTCCAACAATGCTGGAGGGCCTTTCGCAATGATGTTCCGGCGGTGTCCTACTCTCCCACACCCTGTCGAGTGCAGTACCATCGGCGCAGGTGGCCTTAGCTTCCGGGTTCGGAATGGGACCGGGC